>NZ_JAIUJZ010000240.1:1773-14248 GCF_020176775.1 Saccharopolyspora sp. 6M | reverse complement strand
AGGGGCTGGGGTGAAGACGATGATGGGGGCCTGGTCCCCAGGGAGTGGCTTGAAGGCCACTGCCTGGGGACCGGCCCCCTTTTTTTCGTGTGTCCCGTCGGGGGACCTCGGCACCGGGTCAGCAGTTGTCGTCCGCACTACAGTCGGCCGGATGAGCACTGGCGAGCACAGCGAACCGGACCTGAAGCCACGCAGTCGTGACGTCACCGACGGGATCGAACGGTCGCCCGCCCGCGGCATGCTGCGAGCCGTCGGCATGCAGGACGAGGACTTCGTGAAACCCCAGATCGGAGTGGCCTCGTCGTGGAACGAGATCACCCCGTGCAACCTGTCACTGCAACGATTGGCGCAGGCCGGCAAGGACGGGGTCCGCGAGGCCGGCGGGTTCCCGATGGAGTTCGGCACCATCTCGGTGTCCGACGGGATCTCGATGGGCCACGTCGGCATGCACTACTCCCTGGTGTCCCGCGAGATCATCGCCGACTCGGTCGAGACCGTCATGCAGGCCGAACGGCTGGACGGTTCGGTTCTGCTGGCGGGCTGCGACAAGAGCCTGCCCGGCATGCTGATGGCGGCGGCACGACTGGGGCTCGCCTCGGTGTTCGTCTACGCGGGCTCGACGTTGCCGGGCAAGGTCGACGGCCGCGAGGTGACGATCATCGACGCGTTCGAAGCGGTGGGAGCGTGCGCGCGGGGCCTCATCGGCGAAGACGAAGTGGAACGCATCGAGCGCGCCATCTGCCCCGGTGAAGGCGCGTGCGGTGGTATGTACACGGCGAACACGATGGCGTGCGCCGCGGAAGCGCTCGGCATGTCCCTGCCCGGCTCGGCGAGCCCGCCTTCGGTGGACCAGCGCCGCGACGTGAGCGCGCGCGAAGCGGGCCGAGCCGTGGTGGGCCTCCTGGCGCGGGGGATCACCACCCGCGACATCCTCACGAAAGAGGCCTTCGAGAACGCCATCGCAGTGGTGATGGCGTTCGGCGGCTCGACCAACGCGGTGCTGCACCTGCTGGCCATCGCTCGTGAAGCCGAGGTGGACCTGCGGCTGGAGGACTTCAACCGGATCGGGGACCGGGTGCCGCACCTGGCCGACGTGAAGCCGTTCGGCAGGCACGTGATGCCCGCAGTCGATCGGATCGGCGGAGTTCCCGTGGTGCTGAAAGCACTGCTTGACGCGGGCCTGGTGCACGGGGACTGCCTCACCGTCACCGGCCGCACCCTCGCGGAGAACCTGGCGGCGCTGGATCCGCCCGAGCTCGACGGCGACGTGCTGCGGCAGCTGTCGAACCCGCTGCACCCCACGGGCGGGGTGACGATCCTGCGCGGTTCGTTGGCGCCGGACGGGGCCGTGGTGAAGAGCGCCGGCTTCGATACCGACACGTTCCGCGGCACGGCGCGGGTCTTCGACGGCGAGCAAGGTGCGATGGACGCGGTCGAGCAAGGGACGTTGCGGCCGGGTGACGTGGTGGTGATTCGCTTCGAGGGCCCGCGGGGTGGTCCGGGGATGCGGGAGATGCTCGCGGTGACCGGCGCGATCAAAGGTGCCGGGTTGGGCAAGGACGTGCTGCTGCTCACCGACGGCCGGTTCTCCGGTGGGACGACCGGACTGTGCATCGGGCACGTCGCTCCGGAGGCAGCGGACGGGGGACCGATCGCGCTGGTCCGCGACGGCGACCCGATCCACCTGGACCTCGCCGCGCGCACCCTGGACCTCCAGGTCCCCGACGCCGAGCTGACCGCTCGCCGCGCCACCTGGACCAAGCCCAGACCGACGCTCCGCCACGGCGTCCTGGCGAAGTACGCGGCCCTGGTCGGTTCCGCCTCCGAAGGAGCCCCTGCCACCCCGCGATTGTGAGTGAACGGACCGTTTGACCAACTAGATCGGACGAACGGTCCGTTCACCCGACACCACATCGCGCCGGCTGTTCCGCACCTGGTGGTGAGTGAACGGACCGTTCGCCCAACGAGACTGGACGAACGGTCCGTTCACTCAGCTCCGATCAGGTGGTGGGGAGCATCAGGATCGGCGTCGTCGTCGGCGCCGGTGAGCCGCCTTCCGGTTCCACCGTCACTCCGAGCTGCGCGGTGTCCGGGGGCATGGCGGCGATCAGCGGTTCCGTGTCGTCGGCGCCGGCGGCGGTGAGCATGCCCGCGGAGGTGGCCGACCCGCCGGGTTCGATGAACCACACCTGGTAGGCCCGGTCCGCGGGCGGCGGCGCCATCCCGGTCGCCATGAACATCGCCTTGCCCTGCGCGTGCGACAGCACGGTGGTGGCCCGCATCCCCTCCGGCCCCGGCGTGTTGATCACCCGCGCGTCGGGGGCCTGCAACACGGCGGAGATCTCGGCGCCGCGCGTCCCGGCTGCGGTCATGCGGTCGCGGGCCGCGTCGAGCTCCTGCTGGGCGCGGACGGCGACGACGCCGAACACGGCGGCGAGCGCGACGCCGACCGCGGCGGCCGCCACCGAGAGCCGCGTCGCCCACGAGTACCGGCGGCGGCGCTTGGCCGCGTGCCCCGCCAGGTCGGCGGGCGGCGGCGGATCCTGCCGGGTCTGGGCGATCTCGGCGAGCACCCGCTGCTTCAGCGCCTCCGGCGGCGCGGACTGTTCGGCCGACCCGAGCCGGGCCGCGGCTTCCCGCAGTTCCTGGACCTCCTGCGTGCAGTCCTCGCAGGAGTCCAGGTGCGCCTCGAACTCGGCGCGTTCGTCGTCAGGCAGCGCGTCGACGGCGTAAGCACCGGTCAACGTGGCGAGGTCGGTGCTCATCGGCCCACCCCCAGGCAGTCGCGCAGTCGGATCAGTCCGTCCCGCAAGCGGGTCTTCACGGTGGACGCGGGTGCTTCGAGCAGACCGGCGGCTTCCCGGTAGGTGTAGCCGCGGTAGTAGGTCAGCAGGACCGATTCCCGTTGCAGCTCGGTGAGCGCGGTGAGGCAGCGCCGCACCTGACGCTGCTCCCACCGGGTGGTGACGGACTCGCTGACCTCGTCGAACGGCCTGCCGTGCTGCTGCGCACCGACGCGGGCCTCGCGGTCCCGCCCGGCCTGGGCGGAGCGGACCCGGTCGACGGCGCGCCGGTGCGCGAGGGTGAACACCCAGGTCTGCACGCTGCCGAGCTCCGGTCGGTAGTGGGTGGCGCGGCGCCACACCTCGACGAGCACTTCCTGCGCGACCTCCTCGGATTGCGCGGCGTCCCGCACCACCCGCTGGATCATCGCGAGCAGCGAACCGGCGAGCAGCTCGTAGAGCTGTTCGAAAGCGCGTTCATCGCCCTTGGCGACGTCGGCGATCAGCGCCCGCGCGTCGGGCCCTTCATCGGGCGGCGGTGTCCACCGCTGCGGTCTGGAGTGCGGACGTTCCTGCATGCCAGGTCCCTTCACCGGGATCGTGCCGAGTGTGCACCGCCGCTGGTCCGGCGGCGTGGTCAGGCGGGTTTGCGGAAGCCGAGCTGCCACACGTCGAGGTAACCGGAGCGGAAGCCGGCTTCGCTGTAGGCGAGGTAGAACTCCCAGGTGCGGCGGAACCGTTCGCTGAAGCCGAGCGCGGCGATGTCGTCCCAGCGCTGCTGGAACGTGTCGCCCCAGGCCCGCAGCGTCGCCGCGTAGTCAGGCCCGAACGAGTGACGCCCGGTGCCGCGCAGATCGGTGTGGTCGCGCACGGTCTCTTCGATCGCCCGCAGGGACGGGATCTCCCCGCCGGGGAAGATGTACTTGTGGATCCAGGTGTGCGAGCGGCGGCTCGCGAGCATCCGGTCGTGCGGCATCGTGATGGCCTGCAACCCGATGCGGCCGCCGGGCACGAGCAGCCGGTCCAGCGCGGCGAAGTACTCGGGCCAGTACTCGGAACCGACCGCTTCGATCATCTCGACGCTGACGATCGCGTCGTGACCGCCCTCGGCGTGCCGGTAGTCGCGCAGCTGCACGTCCACCCGGTCGGTGAACCCGGCGGCGGCGATGCGCTTCTCGGCGAGTTCCTGCTGCTCGGCGGACAAGGTGACGGTGGTGACCTGCGCGCCCCGCTCGGCCGCGCGGATCGCCAACGACCCCCAGCCGGTGCCGATCTCCAACAGGCGGGTCCCGGCGCCCACCCCGGCGAGGTCCAGCACCCGGTCCATCTTGGTGCGCTGCGCGTCCGCGAGGTCGTCCGAACCGGGCGTGAACATCGCCGACGAATAGGTCATGGTCTCGTCGAGGAACGCGGCGAACACGTCGTTGGACAGGTCGTAGTGCCGTTCGATGTTGCGCCGCGACCCGGTGGTCGTGTTGCGCTCCGCGCCCGGTTTGGGCGCGTCCACCCAGCGCCGCAGCGCCTGCAGCGGTGCGGGCACCAGGTCCGCGAGTCGTTCGGCGAACGGGGTGAGCAGCTCGGCCGGTTCCGGGCTGTCCCACTCCCCGGCCACGAACGACTCGCCGAACCCGATCTTCGAGTCGGCGCCGAGCCGGTGGAAGAACGCCGCCGGATCGAGGATCCGCATCAGCGGCGCACCGGGCCCGCCCGCGCCGAGCCGCTCACCCCCGGCGAGGGCGACGCGGACCGGCAGGTTCCGCACCGCGTACCGGAACAGCTGCTCGGCCAAGCGCGCGCGCACCGGCGAATGCGGTGCCGGCCCGATCGAATCCCACGGCCCCAGTTGGGTGGCGGGTTGGACGGTGATGCTCATCGGATGCCTTCCTGGTGCGGGTGGGGACGGCGGGGGACGATGCGGAATCCGCGCAGCCACAACGAGATCCCGTGCTTGCGGATCAGCGCGGACACCCGCTGCGGCACCAGCGGGCGGCGCAGCGCGGCCCGCGCCACCGCCCGCGCCGTGGCGGGTTCGCGCATCCCGGTGAGCACCGCCGTCAGCAGCGGTCGGTGCTCGTCGTGGAGCCGGATGCGCAGGTGCAGCCGCTCACCGGGCGGGCGGACCCGCATCTCGTAGCGGCCGTGTTCCGGCAGGAACGGGGACACGTAGAACTCCTTGCCGACCTCCGCGCGCCCCGACTCGTCCGGGTGCAGCAGGTAGGCGTGCCGTTCCCCGTAGGTGTTGTGCACTTCGGCGACGACGCAGCGCACCGAACCGTCGAGCCGGTGGCACCAGTACACGGTGATCGGGTTGAACACGTGCCCGAGCACGCGGGCGTGCGCCAACATCAGCACCCGGCCGCCGTCCAGCTCGACGCCGCGCAGCGCCAGCCAGCGCTCCACGTTCTCCCGGATGCCGCGCCGCGGATCACCGAGGTGGTCCCGCGCGTCGAACCGGGCCAGCGGCCTCAACCACCACGGCAGCCGCGGCAACGCGTCCAGGTCGACCAGCCACGTGTACAGCGGATGCCGGAACCGGTTCCCGGCGTCGCCGTGCCGGACGTGCACCACCTCCCCGTGGTACAGCGCCGGAACGCCCGCGGCGCTCACCAGCCCGCCCCGAACGCCTCGGCGGCCCGCACCCCGCTGGCGCAGCCGTCCTCGTGGAACCCCCAGCCGTGGTACGCCCCGGCGAACCGGGTGCGCGCATCGCCCAGCTCGGGCAGGTTTCGTTGCGCCGCAACGGAATCCGGCGTGTAGATCGGATGCCGGTAGTGCATCCGCGCCAGCACCCGCTCCGGACGCACCCGGCCCGCCGGGTTCAACGTCACCAGGTAGTCCACCGGTTCCGCCAACCGCATCAACCGGTTCATGTCGTAGCTGACCAGCACGTGCCCCGGATCGGCGGCGCAGCTCGGCTTGTGGTGGTTCCACGACGCCCGCGCGCCCGTCGCCCGCGGCAGCACACCCGCATCGGAGTGCAACCACGTCTCGTTCTCCGAATAACCGAACGCGCCCAGCACCTTCGCCTCCGCCGGAGTCGGGTCGGCCAGCAGCGCCAACGCCTGATCGGCGTGGCAGGCCAGCACCACCCGGTCCACCTCGTGCACCCGGTCCTGCGCGTCCCGCAGCTCCACCCGGTCCGCGAACCGCGCCACCGACCGCACCGGGGTGCCCACGTGCACCGCCGACAGCCGCTCCACCGCGCGCGACACGTACTCGCCGGAACCACCCGACACGGTGCGCCACGTCGGCGAACCACCCACCGACAGCATCCCGTGGTGGCGCAAGAACTCGAACAGGTAGCGCGCCGGGTACCGCTTGCTCACCTCGAAATCCGCCGACCACACCGCCGACACCAGCGGCAGCGCGAAGTGGTCCACGAAGTACCGCGAAAAGCCCTGCCCCGCCAGGAAATCCCCCAGCGTCACCGAATCCGCCGACTCGCCGGGAGCGTCCAGCAACCGGTTCGCCGCCCGGTGGAACCGCACCACCTGCGCCAGCATCGCCAGGTAGCGCGGGCGCACCGCGTTGCCGCGCTGCGCGAACAACCCGCCGAGCCGCCGCGCCCCCGCGTACTCCAAGCCGCACCCGTCGCAGGACACGCTCATCGACATCTCGGTCTCCGCGGTCCGCACCCCCAGCTCCCCGAACAACCGCAGCAGGTTCGGGTAGGTGCGCTCGTTGTGCACGATGAACCCGCTGTCCACCGGCACCACGCGCCCGTCCCCGCTGCGCAACCGGTGCGTGTGGGCGTGCCCGCCCAGCCGGTCGTCGGCCTCGAACAGCAGCACCCGGTAGCGGCGCTGCAACAGGTACGCGGCGGTGAGTCCGGAGACCCCGGCGCCGACCACGGCCACGGTGCCGCTCATCGCAGCTCCTCCTCGACGATCAGTGCGCGGGCGAAACGCCTCGTCAACGCTTCCCACTCGGTCCAGCGGCGCAGCATGGCGTGGCCCGCGCCGGGCACGCGCACGTACGTCAACGACGGCGGCCGCGGCAGTTGCAGCGCGCGGCGCGCGAACTCCGCCGATTCGGCGGGCGAGGTGACCCGGTCCGCATCGCCGTGCGCGATCAGCACCACGCGGCCCGCGAGCTGCTCCACCGGCTCGCCCGGCTCAACCCACGGCGCCAGCGCGCATACCCCGCGCACCCGCTGCTCGCCCGCCAGCCGCAACGCGACCCGGCCGCCCAGCGAATGCCCCACCAGCAGCACCCGGGCGCCCGGATGCTGCTCCTCGACCTGGCGCAACGCCCAGCGCGCGTCGGCCAGCGCGTCCAGCCGCGGCTCGTTCCAGCCCCGGACCCGGTAGCGCAGCAGCCACACCTGCACGGCGC
Organism: Saccharopolyspora sp. 6M; assembly: GCF_020176775.1. Taxonomy (NCBI): domain Bacteria; kingdom Bacillati; phylum Actinomycetota; class Actinomycetes; order Pseudonocardiales; family Pseudonocardiaceae; genus Saccharopolyspora; species Saccharopolyspora sp. 6M. The sequence goes on along the minus strand of NZ_JAIUJZ010000240.1, from coordinate 7,130 downwards.
TGCCCGCCGCCGCCCGCCGCACCGAACGCGCCACCACGAGCATCCGCCGGTACGCGAGCTGGTGGGTGCGCACCGGGTCGTCGCTGGTGGCGCGCCCGCCGTGCAGCACGAGGACCACCGTCCGCGGCTCGTCGACGCGGGACCGCAGGACGCGCACCGAAGGCCGCGGCCCGCGCCGCCCGGCCGGATCGCCGGGACGCTGCTGGATCTGCATGCCCCCGGTTCGGAACACCACCCGATCCGGCTTGGTCGTTGTGCGTCGGATCACAACCACCGATCCGCGGGCGACCCCGCTCCGAACGAGGAACACCAGACCGAGGAAGGGGTTCGTGTGTCCGAACAGCGCAAGCCGCGCGGAGCGGCCCACCGGATCGAACGCGCCGTGCGGGACCTCATCGGCATCCCGCTGCCGGTGGGGCTCACCGCGTGGGACGGCAGCACCGCCGGTCCCGAAGGATCACCGCGCGTGGTGCTGCGCAACCGCCGAGCACTGCGGCACGTGCTGTACCGGCCCGGGGAACTGGGCCTGGCGCGCGCCTACGTCAGCGGCGACCTCGACGTGCGCGGCGACCTCACCGACGGGCTCCGCCGCTGCTGGTCCGCGATCCGCGCGGGCGGCACCGGCGCGGTGCGGTTCGGCCCCGCGCAGTGGCGGCGGCTGCTGACCGAAGCCGTCGCGCTCGGCGTCATCGGGCCCCGCCCCCCCCCCCCCGCCGGGGGGGCGCAGCTCGCGGGCCGGCTGCACAGCCGCTCCCGGGACCGCGACGTGATCGCGCACCACTACGACACCGGCAACGAGTTCTACGAGCTGCTGCTGGACCCGAACATGGCCTACTCCTCCGGCTACTGGACCAGGACCGGCGAGGACTACGGGCTCGCCGAGGCGCAGCACGACAAGCTCGACCTGATCTGCCGCAAGCTGCGGCTCGCCGAAGGCGACCGGCTCCTCGACGTCGGCTGCGGCTGGGGATCGCTCATCCTGCACGCCGCCCGGCACCACGGCGTGCACGCCACCGGTGTCACGCTCTCCGCGCAGCAGGCCGCCCACATCCAGGGCCGCATCGACGAACTCGGCCTGCGCGGGCAGGTCGACGTGCGGCTGCAGGACTACCGGGAGATCTCCGGCGAACCCTTCGATGCCGTCGCCTCCGTCGAAATGGGCGAGCACGTCGGGGAGAACCAGTACCCGGTGTACGCGGCCACCCTGCACCGGATGCTGCGGCCCGGCGGCAACCTGCTCGTCCAGCAGATGTCCCGAGCGGGCGACGCGCCCGGCGGCGGCGCGTTCATCGAGGCCTACATCGCCGCCGACATGAGCATGGTCCCCGTCGGCCACACCCTCGACCACCTGGAACGCACCGGACTGGAGATCCGCGACGTGCAGGCCATGCGCGAGCACTACACCCGAACCGTCGAGGAATGGGCGCGGACGCTCGACCGGAACTGGGAGCGGGCCGTCGCGCTGCTCGGCCCCGAACGGGCCCGCACCTGGCGGCTCTACCTCGCCGGCGGCGGGCTCGCGTTCGAGGAGAACCGCATGGGCGTCAACCAGATCCTCGCCACCAAGACCACCGCGGACGGACGAGGCGCCGCCGCCGCGCTCGCCGGAGCCGCCCGATGAACGCGTTCCTCACCGCCCCCGCCGCGGCGCTCGCCACCGTGCTCGCCGCCTACGGCGTCGCCCGGCTGCGCAAGCGCTACGACACCATCGATTCGGTGTGGGGAGCCGGATTCGCGGTGATCGCCCTCTGCTGCGCGTTCACCGGGCCCGCCCCCGCCGCCGGGTGGACCGCCACCGCGCTGACCGTCGGGTGGGGGGTGCGGCTGTCCGCGCACCTGCACCACCGCAACTCCGGCGGGGCCGAAGACCCCCGCTACCTGGAGATGGCGCGGCGCTACGGCGACCGGGTCGGATTGCTCATGTTCCTGCGCGTGTACCTGGTGCAGGGGATCGTGATGTGGTTCGTGTCGCTGCCCGTGCAAGCCGCCATCGCCTTCCCCGGTGAGCTCGGCGCGCTCGGGTGGGCGGGAATCGTGGTGTGGGTGATCGGGTTCGGCTTCGAGACCGTCGGCGACGCGCAGCTCAGCCGGTTCCGCGCCGACCCCGCCAACTCCGGGCGGGTCCTCGACAGCGGGCTGTGGCGCTACACGCGGCACCCCAACTACTTCGGGGACGCCTGCGTGTGGTGGGGGCTGTACTTGCTGGCCTGCCACAGCTGGGCCGGGGCGGCGACGCTGCTCTCGCCGCTCGTCATGACCTGGTTGCTGGCGCGCGGCACCGGGAAACCGCTGCTGGAGAGGGGAATGCGCGAACGGCGGCCCGGCTACGCGGACTACGTCGAGCGCACCAGCGGGTTCCTGCCGCTGCCGCCGCGACGGGGGTGACCACCGGCGGCGGGCACCGCGGTGCGGGACTGGTCACCGGTGGCGCCGTGGGACCGGCCACCGGTAGTGGGGCGGGGGCGGTCACCGCGGGGCGGTCAGTCCAAGTGGTGCAGGGCCGCCGTCACCAGGGTTTCCACCCCGGCCGACAACGTCGGGTGCAGCTGCGGGGCGAACTGCGGCGAATGGTTCGACGGCACGTCCCGCTCCACCGTGCCCGCCTCCGACGCGGCCGCGAAGCGCTCCGCGTCCACGCCGCCGACGAACCAGAACACCGAAGGAGCCCCGCTCGCCGCACCGAACTCGCCGAAGTCCTCGCTGCCCGTCACGACCGGCGCCGGGTGCACCCGCTGCTCGCCGAACACCTCCCGGAACCGCGCGGTCAAGGCCTCCGTGGCCCGCTCGTCGTTCACCGTCGCCGGATACGAATCGACCTCGGTGAACTCCGGTTCGCGCGGCGCACCCGCGGCAGCCGCCTCCGCGCGCACGATGCGCCGCACCGCCTCGTGCACCCGGGTCCGGACCGGCTCCGCGAACGACCGGATGCTCAGCTGCAGCTCCGCCTCGTCCGGGATCACGTTGTCCTTGCTGCCCGCGTTCAACGCGCCCACCGTCACCACCGCCGACTCCGTCGCCGCCACCTCCCGCGACACGACCGTCTGCAACCGCATGACCGTCGCCGCCGCCATCACCACCGGATCCACCGTCGTCTCCGGGCGCGAACCGTGGCCGCCGCGGCCGAACATCCGCACGTGCACCGAATCGCTCGCCGACATCGTCAACCCCGGGCGGGTGAACACGTGCCCCGCGGGCATCGGGCCGACGTGCTGGCCCAGCACCACGTCCGGTGTGCCGAACCGGTCGAACACGCCGTCCGCGAGCATCGCCCGCGCGCCCCCGCCGTGCTCCTCGGCCGGTTGCAGCACGAACAGCACCGTGCCCGACCACTCGGCGCGGCGGCCCGCCAACAGCCGTGCCGCGCCCAGCAGCCACGTCACGTGCATGTCGTGGCCGCAGGCGTGCGCCACCGGGACCTCGCCGTCCGCGACCTCCGTGCTCGCGTAGTCCAGGCCCGTCTGCTCCCGCAACGGCAACCCGTCCATGTCGGCGCGCAGCAGCACCGTCGGGCCCTCCCCGCTGCGCAGCACGCCCACCACTCCGGTGCCGCCGACGCCGGTGGTGACCTCGCAACCGGCGGCCCGCAGCGCCCGCGCGCCCACCTCGGCGGTGCGGTGCTCCGCGAACGCCAGCTCCGGGTGGCGGTGCAGAGCCAGGTAGCAGCGCTCCAACTCGGGCAGCGCGGCTTCCAGCTCGGGGAACGGACCCGAAGGCATACGTCGACTCCTCGTGCTCGGTGACCGCGAACCACTCGCCGCGGCGCGTCAACACCGTCCCCCGGCGTGGCGGTCGTGGCCAGCCGGGGTGGTGGGGACAGCTCATCACCGGCGCCGCCGCCCCACCACCGGTTGTGGGGGGGGGGGGCCCGGGGGCCCCGGGGGGGGGGGGGGGGGGGGGGGGTGGGGGGGGGGTGGGGGGGGGGGGGGGGGGGGGGGGGCCGGGGGCGGCCCCCCCCCGGGGGTGTTTGGTTTCTGTCCCGTCTCTCACCTTTTTTGGGTTCCCGGCGCGCTGGACCCCTCGTCTCCGGCCGCGGTGAGTGACGTGGTGGGGAGGCCAGGGGTGAGCGCTGCGGCATTCGACGGATCTTCGCGGCGCGGCGGCACGGCGATGGCGGACGAATCGGACATTGGGGCAAGATCAGACGCGGGGTGGGGGCTCGTATGATGATCTTGAAACGACTGGGAGGTCGCGTTGGTGTTCAAGAAGATGCTGCGGGCGCTCGGGATCGGAGGACCCACCGTCGACACGGTGTTCTCCGAACCGCACGTCCAACCGGGCTCGACGCTCTCCGGTGAAGTCCGAGTCACCGGAGACGACGAAGTCGACATCGAGCGGATCGTCCTCAGGTTCGAAGCCCGCGCCGAGGTGGAGCGGGGCGACGAGCAGCACGACGCCACCATCGAGTTCATGCAGGTCGTCGTCGCCGAGAACTTCCACGTCGGCGACGGCGAGCACAAGGTGATCCCGTTCGCGATCCCCGTGCCAGCGGAAACACCGATCAACGTCGTCGACGGCGCGCAGCTCCCCGGCGTCGCCCTCGGCGTGCGCACCGAACTGGTCGTCGCGAAGAGCGCCGACAAGGGCGACCTGGACGGCTTGTTCGTGGCCCCGCTGCCCTCGCAGTCCAGGGTGCTCGACGCGTTCGGCGCGCTCGGTTTTCAGTTCAAGTCGACCGACCTGGAGATCGGGCGGCTGCACGGCATCGACCAGCAGCTGCCGATGTTCCAAGAGATCGAGTTCTTCGCTCCGGAGCAGTACCGCGGCCGCGTCGACGAGGTCGAGCTGACCTTCGTCGCCGACGCCGACGGCCTGCACGTCGTGCTCGAAGCCGACCGCCGCGGCGGCATGTTCCGCTCCGGCGAGGACGCGTTCGGGCGGTTCCGCCGCACCCACGCGGAGGCGGAGCAGGCGGACTGGGTCGCGGAGCTGACCCACTGGCTCGATGAGGCGGCGCAGCGCGGTGGCATGTTCGGCGGCGGACACCCCGAGCAGCACGAGCACTACCAGGAACAGCAGGGCGGCGGCCCGGGCTGGGGTGGCGTCGCGGCTGGAGCCGCGCTCGGCGCAGGCGCCGGACTCGTCGGCGGCATGGTCCTCGGCGAGGTCCTGGACGAAGCCGGAGACGCCGCCGAAGGCGACGAGGACTGAGCTCCGGTGGAGTGAACGGACCGTTCGCCCAACCAGATCGGACGAACGGTCCGTTCACTCCCGTACCTCCGGAGCGGGTGGACTCGGGCGGGTGCCGACACACCCGTCCCGGACCACCACGGGCCGAGTTCCGGGGGGGGGGGGGGGGGGGGGGGGCGCCGCGCGGGCGGGGCGCGGGGGGGGGGCGGGGGGGGGGCGGGGCGGGGGGG
>NZ_JAIUJZ010000240.1:0-1764 GCF_020176775.1 Saccharopolyspora sp. 6M | reverse complement strand
CGGGGGGGACCCTACACCCCCTGCGATCGACTCCCCGGTCCGGGTCCGTGCCTATTAAGGTTATTGGGTGTTCTGGGTCCGCCCCCCCGGCCCCCCCCCCCCGGTTCCGCGGTCGAGGTGATCGGCTCGCGAGTGCGAACCGAACCCCACCCGGAGGCGGCTTCAGACACGGGTGAACGGACCGTTCGCCCAACCAGATCGGACGAACGGTCCGTTCACTCCCGTAGCCGGGCGGGGGTCAGAACTCGCGCCCCGTCAACATCCGCGTCAGCGCCGCCAGCTCCGCAGCCGGCCCCGGTTCGAGGGCGGCCGCGTCCAGGTGGTGCAGCGCTTCGGCCTCCAACGTGGCGATGTGGCCGCGGCTCCACTCCCGGGCCCCGGAGTCGGACACCAGCCGCGCGGCCCGCACCGCGTCCTCATCGGACATCTCGCGGGAGTACAGCTCGGTGAGCTCCCGACCGGCGGCCGTGCCGGAGTTCAACGCGGCCACCACCGGCAGCGACTTCTTCCGGTTCCGCAGGTCGGAGTGCACCGGCTTCCCGGTCACCGCCGGATCCCCCCAGATGCCCAGGATGTCGTCGACCAGCTGGAACGCCAGGCCGAGCCGGTAGCCGAAGCGCCGCAGGTGCTCCACCCGCTCCTGCCCGGCACCGCCGAAGAACGCGCCGAGCGCGCAGCTGCACCCGAGCAGCGCCCCCGTCTTCGCCCCGACCATGGTGAGGACTTCGGGCAGCGCCACATCGGCGCGCCGCTCGAACGACATGTCGGAGCTCTGCCCGTCCACCAGGTCGAGCACGGTGGCGTTGAGCTCCTTCAACCCGGCGAGCGCCGCCGGATGCCCGCTGCCGGTGAGCACGTCGGCGGCGAGCGTCAACAGCGCGTCCCCGGCGAGGATCGCCGGCCCGGACCCGAACACCCGCCACGCGGTGGGCCGGTGCCGCCGGGTGAGGTCACCGTCCATCACGTCGTCGTGCAGCAGCGAGAAGTTGTGCACCAGCTCCACGGCGACCGCCGCGGGCAGCACCTGCCGCGCGTCGGCGCCGACGGCCCGCCCGGCGAGCAGCACCAGGGTGGGCCGGATCGCTTTGCCCTGGTCTTCGTCGACGGGCGCGCCGTGCTCGTCCCGCCAGCCGAAGTGGTGGCCGACGATGCGCTGCATCGACTCCGGCAGCGAACCGACCGCGGCGCGCAGCGCCGGGTCCAGCAGCTCCCGGCCGGTGCGCAGCGTGTCGGCCACCGTCCGTCGTGCCTCGTCCACATGTGCGGTCATCTGCGCCGATCTCCTTCACCGGGTGGTCTCGACGTGTTCGAGCACGCCGAGCGCGTCGGGGACCAGCACCGCCGCCGAGTAGTAGGTGCTGACCAGGTAGGACACCACGGCGTGCTCGTCCATCCCCATGAACCGCACGTTCAGCCCGGGCTCGTGCTCGTCGGGGATGCCGGTCTGCCGCAGGCCGACGACGCCGTGGTCCTCGGCGCCGGTGCGCATGGCGAGGATCGAGGTGGTGCCCACCTCGGACACCGGGATCTTGTCGCTGGGCAGCATCGGCACCCCGCGCCACCCGGTGACCCGGGTTCCTTCGACCTCCACCACGTCCGGGAGCACCCCGCGCCGGTTGCACTCGCGCCGGAACGCGGCGATGGCCCGCGGATGCGCCAGCACCAGCCGGGTCTTGCGCCGGCTCGACAGGAGTTCGTCGAGGTCGTCGGGGGTGGGTGGGCCGGTGCGGGTGTGGATGCGTTGGGAGAGGTCTGCGTTGTGGA
>NZ_JAIUJZ010000239.1:0-14465 GCF_020176775.1 Saccharopolyspora sp. 6M | reverse complement strand
CCGCCCGCCACGCCCCGCGGTCCCGTCAGCCGCGGAGCCGCCGACCACGCGGAACGCGGCGGGCCGCGGACTTGTTCAGGCGAGCCACTTCGCCGCGATGTGCCGGGCGAGCTGCGGCAGCAGGTCGGCCGCCTCGCGGATGCAGCGCTGCGGGTCGGGTTCGACGTCGGTGAGCGCGAAGACGTCGGCGAACCCGGCGTCGCGGAGCCGTTCCGGCGCGAGCGAGCAGCGCCCGGCGACGGCGATGGCGGGCACTCCGGCGGCGGCGGCCCTGGTGGCGACGGCGGCGGGCCCCTTGCCGTGCAGCGTCTGCTCGTCGACGGACCCCTCACCGGTGAGCACGAGCCCGGCGCCGGGCAGCGCGGCGTCGAAGCCGACGAGTTCGAGCACGAGGTCCGCACCGGGGCGCTGCCGCGCGCCGAGGACGGCGAGCGCGGCGTAGCCGACGCCACCGGCGGCCCCGGCCCCCGGCTCGTCGGCGGCCTCGCGCCCGCCTGCGCGGGTGACGGCACCGGACCAGCTGCGCAGCGCGGCGTCGAGCAGCCGCACCTGGGTGGGGTCGGCGCCCTTCTGCGGCCCGTACACGTGCGCGGCGCCGCGCTCCCCGAGCAGCGGGTTGTCCACATCGGACGCGAGCACGATGTCGGCGTCGGCGAGCCGCGGGTCCAGCCCGCTGAGGTCGACCTCGGCGAGCTCGACGAGCCCGCCGCCACCGGGGGGCAGCGGACGTCCGGCGTCGGCGAGCAGCCGGGCGCCGAGCGCGGCAAGCATGCCCGCGCCGCCGTCGGTGCAGGCGCTGCCGCCGACACCGAGCACGATGGTGCGCGCGCCCGCGTCGAGGGCGGCGCGGATCAGCTCTCCGGTGCCGAAGCTGGAGGCGGTCATCGGCGCGAGTTCCCTGGTGGGCAGCAGCGCGAGCCCGGACGCGGAGGCGAGCTCGACGACGGCCTGGTCCCCGAGGAGCGCGAAGTCGGCGGCGAGCGGCGCCCCGACGGGCCCGGTGACGCGCGCCTGCATCCGCCGGTACCCGGTCGCGATCGCGGCGTCGACGGTGCCGTCCCCGCCGTCGGCGATGGGCGCGAGCCGCACCTCGACGCCGGGCAGTCCCGCGGCGAGCGCGTTCGCCACCTCGGGGGCGGTGAGCGACCCCTTGAACTTGTCCGGCGCGATCAGGACGGGACCGGGCACAGTGCTCTCCCTCGGGCTTGCGGCGGTGACTCGCACATTCCACCCGACTCGCCCGATCAGGGGAAGCCCGGCGGGCGCCGTTCAGCTGACCGAGCCGCGTCCGCCGAGCGGGCCACCGCGCGCCCGCGGGCCGCAGGGCCTTCCCCGCCTGCTGGTTCCGGTCCGCCCGGGTGCGCGCGACCGGGAGCGGCGCTCGTCGTCACGGCGATCACATCTCGGTCACGGGGGCCGATTCCGGTGGCACGGCGCCTTTTCCGCGACCGGGACCGCGGCGCCCGTACAGTGGGCCGATCTGCTCCCGAACCCTCGGAGGCGTCCATGTCCGAACCGCAGGTGACGGCGGAGTTCACCACGGAACCGTTCCGCGGCGAGGGCGAGCCGCCGGAGCACGCGGTGGCCGCCCGGGACCGGTTGCGCGCGGCGGGCCTGGAGCCGGACTTCGGTCCGCTGGGCACCTCGGTGCGCGGCTCGCGGGACGTGGTGCTGCCAGCGCTGCCGGAGGTGTGCGACGCGGCGCTGGCGGCGGGCGCGCACCGCATCACCTTGCAGGTCACGGTCGACCGCCCGACGGCTCCCGGGGCGGGATCCTAGGCTGTCGGCGTGCATCCGCTCGCTTCCGCGATCGCGCCGCTGCTGGCGCGGCTCGGCGCCACGACCGTTCCCGTCGAGGACCGGGAGCCGTCCGACGTGCTGCTGCACTGGGAGGGCGAACCGGCGGTCGCGGTGCGGTTGCCGGGCGCGGAGCTGACGAGCGCGCTGGACCGGTTGATCGCCGGGGTGGAGGCGGAGCTGGGCGGCCGATTGCCGGAGCTGTCGCGGGCGGACAAGCAGCGCGCGGTGCGGCTGCTGGAGGAGCGCGGCGCGTTCACGCTGCGCAAGGGCGTGGAGTCGGTGGCCAAGGCGCTGGGCGTCAGCCGCTTCACGGTCTACAACTACCTGAACCGGGAACAGCACCCCTGATCACCTGCTAGTTCAACAAAGTGTTGACACCCGGTGGGGCCGGTCGTAGCTTCAGCTGGCACGGTGCGCCGCCGGTCGTCCGGCGTGGGCGGACCGCGGATCAGCCGAGACGCAGCCGGCCCGAAGGGGAGGCCATGTCCGCACCCGACCGCTTCAACGCCGTTCCCCGCGCCGAGCTGCTGCCCGAGCTGCGCGCCTGCCTGGACGTGCCGCGCTGGGCCCAACGGGTCTGCGACGCGCGGCCGTACGACTCCGCGGCGGCGGTGCTCGCCGCCGCCGACGCCGCCGCCCGCGAACTCACCCCGGAGGAGGTCGACGCCGCGCTCGCCGCGCACCCCCGCATCGGGGAACGGCCTGCGGGCGAGGCGTCCTCCGCCACCTGGTCCCGCTCCGAGCAGTCCGGTGTGGACTTCGCCGACGAGGGACTGCGGACCGCGCTGCGGGAGGGCAACGCCGCCTACGAGCGGAAGTTCGGCCACGTGTACCTGGTGTGCGCGGGCGGCCGCGGTGGCGCCGAGCTGCTGGCGGTGCTGCGCTCCCGGATGCACAACGACCCGCGCACCGAACTGGGCGTGGTCGCCGACGAGCTGCGCAAGATCGCGTTGCTGCGCCTGGAGAAGGTGATCGCATGAGTGCCGTGACCACGCACGTGCTGGACGCCGCGCTGGGCCGCCCGGCCGCCGGGATCGCGGTCCGGCTGGAGGGGGCGGGACCGATCGCGGAAGGCGTCACCGACGACGACGGCCGCATCGGCTCGCTCGGCCCGGACGAGCTGGCGCCCGGCGACTACCGGTTGACCTTCGACACCGGCGCCTACTTCGCGGCGCGCGGCACCGAATCCTTCTACCCGCTGGTGCAGATCACCTTCCGCATCGCCGATCCGGCCCAGCACCACCACGTTCCGCTGCTGCTGAGCCCGTTCGCCTACTCCACCTACCGAGGGAGCTGATCGACGTGGGCATCGTGCCGGGACCGAACCAGTACGGCAAGGCCGAGATCCGGCTGGTCGCGGTGGACCGCGGCACCTCTCGGCACGAGATCCGGGACCTCACGATCAGCACCGCGTTGCGCGGGGACTTCGCGGCCGCGCACCGCGCCGGGGACAACGCGAACGTGCTGCCGACGGACTCGCAGAAGAACACGGCCTACGCGTTCGCGAAGCGCCACCCGATCGGTGAGGTCGAGGATTTCGCGCTGCGGCTGGGAAAGCACTTCGTCGACACCCGGGAACCGGTGCGGGGCGCGCGGATCCTCGTCGCCGAGCACGCGTGGGAGCGCATCGAGGTGGACGGCGCCGGGCACGACCACGCGTTCCGCCGCGGCGGCGCGGAGACGCGGACCGCGGCGATCACGGTGGACGGCGACGACGCGCACGTGGTGAGCGGTGTCGAGGGCCTGGTGGTGCTCAAGTCCACCGGCTCGGAGTTCCACGGCTTCCCGAGGGACGAGTACACGACGCTTCCCGAGACCTCGGACCGCATCCTGGCGACCGCGGTGTCGGCGCGCTGGCGGCACCTGGGCACCGAGGTGGCGTGGTCGGAGAGCTTCGCCTCGGTGCGCGCCGCGCTGCTGTCCGCGTTCGCGACGACGCACAGCCTCGCGCTGCAGCAGACGCTGCACGCGATGGGCGAGGCGGTGCTGGAGGCGCACCCGGGCATCGCGGAGGTGCGGCTGTCGCTGCCGAACAAGCACCACTTCCGCGTCGACCTGGAACCGTTCGGGCTGGACAACGACAACGAGGTCTTCTTCGCCGCGGACCGCCCGTACGGCCTGATCGAAGGGATCGTCACCCGCGACGACGTGCCCGAGGCGCCGATCGCCTGGTACGGCCTCCCCGAGTTCTGATCCGCCGGGGCGCCCGCCACGGTCCCGCGGTGGTGCGGGCGGGAGCGCGCCGGTAGCAGCACCGAATCCCGTTCCCCGCCGAGGAGCCCGCATGGCCTTCGAGGAGCACGCAGGCACCGACGTCCACCCCGTCGACGAAATCCCGCCACCGGGCCGGATGCTGGCGTTCGGCGCGCAGCACGTGGCCGCGATGTACGCGGGCGTCGTCGCTCCCCCGCTGATCGTCGGCGAGGCGCTGGGGCTGCCCGGGCAGCAGCGGACCCTGCTGATCGGGGCGAGCCTGCTCACCGCCGGGATGGCGACCTTGTTGCAGTCGTGGGGGATCTGGCGGATCGGGGCGCGGCTGCCGTTCGTCAACGGGGTCACGTTCGGTTCGGTGGCGCCGATCCTGGCGATCGTGGCGCAGCCGACGGACGGGAACCCGCTGTCGGTGGTGTACGGGGCGGTGCTGGTGGCCGGGGTGCTGGGTTTCCTGCTGGCGCCGCACTTCTCCCGGCTGGTGCGGTTCTTCCCGCCGGTGGTGACCGGTGCGGTGATCACGCTGATCGGGTTGTCGCTGCTGCCGGTCGCCGTCGGCTGGATCGCGGGGCGGGACCCGGCGGCGCCGGACCACGCCGCGCCGGGCCGGGTGGCGCTCGGCGGGGCGACGTTCGCGCTGGTGCTGCTGGGGAACCGGTTCCTGCGGGGGTTCTGGAAGCGGATCTCGCTGCTGCTCGGGTTGCTGGCGGGCACGGTGCTGGCGTGGCCGTTCGGGTTCGTGGACGCCACGACGTTCGCGCAGGCGCCGGTGTTCAGCGCGCCGGTGCCGTTCGCGCTGGGGGCGCCGGCGTTCAGCTGGAGCGCGACGCTGTCGTTGTGCGTGGTGATGCTGGTGGCGATGCTGGAGAGCACCGCGGACATGATCGCGCTGGGCGAGATCGTGGAGCGGCCCGCCGACGAGCGCACCATCGCGGCCGGGTTGCGCGCGGGCAGCGCGTTGAGCGCCGTGTTCGGCGGGTTCACCTGCAGCGCGTTCGCGCAGAACGTGGGGCTGGTGGCGATGACCCGGGTGCGCAGCCGGTACGTGGTGGCGACCGGTGGCGGGGTGCTGGTGCTGCTCGGGTTGTTCCCGGTCGCCGGGGCGGTGGTGTCGCTGGTGCCGCAGCCGGTGCTGGGCGGCGCGGCGCTGGTGCTGTTCGGTTCGGTGGCGGCGGGCGGGATCCGCACGTTGGGCCGGGCCGATCTGGGTGATCCGGCTCAGGCCCTGGTGGTGGCGGGATCGCTGGGCGTGGGGCTGATCCCGGTGGTGCAGCCGGACTTCTACGCGCACGCGCCCGCGGCGCTGCGCGCGGTGCTGGATTCGGGGATCAGCACGGGTTGTTTGGCGGCGCTGGCGTTGAACGCCCTGTTCCACCGCCGCGCCACCGCTGATCACGCTGCGCCCCCGGATCCGTCGCCCGGTGGGTGACCCGCCACCCGATCACGGCGTCCGGCTCCGCGCACCCGCCGGGCGCGCTCGGGCGGTTGGCCCGGTCACCGGGTGGATCTCGCAGGTCGACGACTCCCGGCGACGGTGACCGGAGGTCGGCCCGCGCTGCGGCTCGCACGCTGGACGACCTGATCGAGTGTCACTCGTGAGGTGAATGTGTCCGGCGAGGCGCACGGGACGCCGGTGCACTGGTGGGGCCGCCGAAGAAGGGGAACCCGTGCTGCGAACGTGCCGCCACCTGAGCCTGACCGCCGCCGTGCTGCTGCTGCTCGCACCACCGGCCGCGCTCGCCGACGAGCGCGCCGCCGGGAGCGCCGGACAGGTCATCGACCGCAACTTCCCGGACCCGGACGTGCTGGACCACGACGGGCAGTACTACGCGTACGCCACGAACACCGCCGGGTACAACGTGCAGCTCGCGACCGCCACCGACGCGGAAGGACCGTGGGAACAGCGGGCCGACGCGCTGCCGCAGCTGCCGCCGTGGGTGGGCCCGTCGCACACCGGCAGCCTGAACGTGTGGGCACCGGACGTGAGCGAGCGCTCCGACGGCACCTTCCTGCTGTACTACACCGCGCACCACACGGGTTCCGGCCGCCAGTGCATCGGTGCCGCCGTCGCGGGATCCCCCACCGGGCCCTTCGAGCCGACGAGCGCCGAACCGCTGATCTGCGCACCCGGCCAGGGCGACGTGATCGACCCGGCGAGCTTCGTGGACGACGACGGCAGCCGGTACCTGCTGTACAAGGACTCGCGCGGCAGCCGGGCGCGCAGCGGCCCGTCCACCATCCACATGCGACCGGTCGCGGCCGACGGCATCACGCCCGCCGGGAAGGACGTCCCGCTGCTGGGCGCCGACCGCCCCGAGGAGTCCGGGGTGGTGGAGGCGCCGACGCTGCTGCGGCGCCCGCAGGGCTACGTGCTGCTGTACTCGGGGAACACGTTCGACAGCGGCGACTACTTCACGAACTTCGCGACCGCGCCGAGCCCGACCGGACCGTTCACGAAGGCGCCGGGCGCGCTGCTGAGCCGGGAGGCCCTGGGCGGCGCGGTGACGAACCCCGGCGGGCAGGACGTGTTCGACGACGGCGAACTGATCGCGTTCCACGGGGACCTCGCCGAGCCGCCCGGGGATCGCGGGATGTGGGTCGCGGAACTGTCCTGGGACGGGCTGAATCCCGTACTGCGGTAGGAAATTTCCTCTTCAACGATCAGGGTGATCCACCCGATCGTGCAGCGTCCGGGCAGTTCTGCCCCGGGCTGCCCCGGACTATCGTTCCGATCAGTCCCGCCGGTCGACGCGCGAACTCGTTGCGCGGCAACCGGATGGGGCGAGGGAGGGAGCGGACCCGATGTCCTCTGTGGACGTCGGGTCCGCTTTGCCCGTTCAGCGCTGCTCTGTTCGGCGCAATTCGCTGCACCGCGCGTCCCATTCTGGACTCGGGCGTGTATCGGGCCGGAACGTCGGTGGTCAGGCTGTCGTTGATCGCCTGAACTTTTTCACCGAACTCCGGGAGCAGCCCATGCGTTTACGGGCCCTCGCAATCACGGTCGCAGGCTTGACCGCGCTCGCCGCGCCGTCCGCCTCCGCGGCCACCACCCACGATCCCCTCGCCGGCGCGCAGTGGGGTCTCGACCAGATCCACGCCGAGCAGGCCTGGCAGACCAGCACCGGCGCCGGCCAGGTCGTCGCCGTCGTCGACACCGGCGTCGACCTCGACCACCCCGACCTGCGCTCGCAGCTGGTCCCGGGCGCCACGTTCACCTGCGGCGGCGGTCCCGCGCCGTGCGGCAACGGCGACTGGCGCGGGCCGGACGGCGTCGGCCAGGACACCGACGTGCACGGCACGCACGTGGCCGGGATCGCCGCGGCCGCCGCGAACAACGGCGTCGGTGGCGCCGGTGTCGCGCCCGACGCGAAGATCATGCCGGTGAAGGTCCTCGAAGACGGCCAGGGCGACTTCGCCGAGATCGGCGCCGGCATCCGCTACGCCGCCGACCACGGCGCCGACGTCATCAACCTGAGCCTCGGCGCGCAGCCCGGCTCCCAGCTGCTGACGCTGCTCGGGCTCCAGGCGCAGGCGAAGGACGCCGTCGAGTACGCCCGCGACAAGGGCGTCGTCGTCATCGCCTCGGCGGGCAACGAGACCGCCCCGCTGTGCGACACCCCCGCGTGGGAGCGGGGCGCCATGTGCGTCGCCGCCACCGACCGCGCCGAGAAAAAGGCCTCGTACTCCAACTTCGGCCTCAAGCTCGACTTCAAGGCCGTGGCCGCACCCGGTGGTGCGGGCGACGGCACCTGCGAAGGCGACATCGTCTCCACCGTCCCGCGCGGCACCGGCACCAAGTGCGGGGACGCCGACTACGACGCGCTCGCCGGTACCTCGATGGCCGCGCCGATGGTCACCGGCGTCGCCGCGCTGCTGACCGCCCAGGGCCGCACCGCCGAGCAGGTGGAGCAGGCGCTGATCGACACCGCGCACGCTCCCGGCAGCGACAAGACCGGGCAGTTCAGCCTGCTCACCGGGCACGGCGTCATCGACGCCGCCGCCGCGGTCGCGCAGCCGATCCCGCAGCCGTGACCCCGCGGTGGGGGGGCCGCATCGGGTCGGGTCGCCCCCCACGGTTCGGCTCAGCGGTCAGCGGTCGAAACGGCCCGATTCGAGGCCGCGGAGGAACGCAGCCCAGCGGGCCGGGGAGACGGTGAGCCGCCCGTCCTCGACCGCCTTCGAATCCCGCACCGCGACGAAGTGGGGCGATAACGCCACTTCTACGCAGTTGTACTGGTCGCTATGACTGCTCTTCCGCCAGTTCAGCTCACGCATCGGTCGTAGTGGCCTTCGCCGATCCCGCTCAGGAACCGCCGCCAGTCCCGCGTCGAGAACGACAGGGAACCGGCCGCTCGATCCTTGGAGTCCCGCACCGCTGCCGCATCCTGCGACAACGCCACCTCCACGCAGTTGTCAAAAGCGTTGCTCCGCGAACTCTTGCGCCACGTCGGTTCGGTCATGATGTCGTTCCCCTTCCGCCCAACAGTCGCAGTGGGAGGTTTTGATCCCGAACAGGAAACGTTGCCACGCGCGCGACGAGAACGACAAGAACCCGGCCGCGCGATACTTCGAATCTCGAATGGCAGCGGAATCAGGCAAAAGGGCGACCTCTACGCAGTTGTAGTCACCGCTGTACGTGCTCGTCCGCCAGTTCGGTTCAACCATCGTCCGGCTCACCACCAGAACGCCCGGCGTCGAGGCCCGCCAGGAACCGCCGCCAGTTCCGCGTCGAGAACGACAAGGAACCGGCCGCGCGATCCTTGGAGTCCCGGACCGCCACGGACGTCGGCGATAACGCCACCTCGACGCAGTTGTGGTAAGCGTTGCTCCTAGAGCTCTTCCGCCACACCCAGTCGCTCATCGGACAGTCCCTCCGCGGCTTTCTTGATCAACTCCAGTGATTCGCGCTCACCCAGCGCGATATCGTCCACTTCGTTGCAGGTTTCCACGACCAGTCGCAGATCGACAGCTTCGGCGAGGCATACGGCGAAACCCTGCGACTCGACGAAGGCGTAGCCCGTGCCGTCCGCGAGCTCGAAGTAGCTGAACGCCCCGTTCAACACCCGGTGCGCCGGAGCGGACAACGGGATCACGCGGATCTCGACGTTCGGTCGGCGCCCGATGCTGATCAGGTGCTCGAGCTGCAACCTCAGCGCCGTTTCACTGCCCAGGGTCCTGCTCAACGCGGACTCGTCGATCACGAAGCGGACGTGCGGAGGCCTCGGCCTGGACAGCACTGCTTGCCTGCCGAGCCTCGACGCCACCCGGCGTTCCACTTCGCGCGGTTGCGGACCGGCGCTCGCCATCAGGCAACGGGTGTAGTCGGCCGCCTGCGCTAAACCTGGGATCAGGGCCAGTTCCACACACGTGATCTTCGCTGCTTCGCGTTCCAGCACGAGCAGGCTCGCGAGCTGCTCGGACATGCCGTCGCCCAGCGCCAGCCACGCGGACGTCTCGTTCGACTCGCCGACGCGGTCCAGCAATTCCTGCTTGTCGTCACCGACGACGCCGAACAACGCGCACAGCACACTCACCTCCTCTCGATCCGGGGCGCGCGTGCCACGCTCGGTCCGGCTGATCGAGGAACGTGAGACACCCAGGGCCGCCGCCACCGATCGGGTGGTCATTCCGCGGTTCTCCCGCAAGGTGCGCAGTCGCACGCCGAGCCCGAGCTGACGCAGGGCTTCTGATTGCCGCATTCCATGACCTCCGGATTCCAGCGCGGGGTCGGTTCGAGAACTGACCGGATTTGCAGCGAGACAATCCGCTGAACTGCGGTGTCACACATTCGCTGGGCCAGAAGATAGCGATCTACCTTTCGATTCGTCAGCGGTTCGCCCGGTGATCGAACCGAAAGGAGGACGGTCGTGGCGTTGCCCCACCCGTACCGGTGCAGCAGGCCGGTGGCGTTCTGGATCGTCGGACTGGCGCTGCACCTGCGGCACGCCACCCCGTCCCGGCCGGGCGCGCTGCCCGGTGGGGAGCGGGCCGCGACGTTGTGCGGCGATCGGATCCGCGTCCCGTTCGACACGCCACCGCCGCGCCGGCCGCGCTCCGCCGACATCACGGCGCGCTGCCCGCAGTGCGCCGAGTTCGCCGCGGAGCACGACTACCTCCTGCTCACCTGGGACTTCTGAGCCCCTGACCCGGTCCGCGGCGGGACCTCCCCGACACCGCCCAGGACCGGCCGGTGGCCGGGCGCACCCCTCCGACCAGCGCCCGGCCACCACCCCCGGAGTGAACGGACCGCTCTTTCTCCGTTGGGAGTTTCGGGCGTTCTGACCAGCTATTTTGTTGTTTTCGGTAGGCCGTCAGGCCGCGTGTAGGCCGTCGGAGGTGTCGGGGCCGGTGAGGGTGTTCCGGAAGTAGCCGGAGACGGCTGCTTGGGCTCGCTGGTGACTGCTGGGCAGCATGTGGGTGTAGATCTCCAGCGTGAACGACAGTTTCTCGTGTCCGAGGTAGGTAGCCAGTTCGCGGATACTCACGCCGTTGGCGAGCAGGATGCTCGCATAGGTATGGCGCAGGGCATGGAGCCCGTCGATCCGGGGCCGCTTGGTGGTCCCGGATTGGCGGAACGCCGGTGCCCACACGTGGTAGTCCCACGCGCTGCTGTGCCAAGCCGTCCCGCCGGGGCGGGTGAGAACCAGGGTGTGGGTGGCAGGTTTCCCGCCGGGGGTTTTCCACGGCAGTGTTACCGTGCGGGCCGGGAATGCGGCCAGGTACGCCCGCAGCGCGTCGGCCTGGTCCTGCGCGATCGGCACGTCACGCAGTTTGTCCCTTTTGGGCAGGGAGAACACCAGTTGCCCGCGTACCTTGCGGACTTGCCGACGCACATGCACGACCCCGGCCCCATCGTCGATGTCGTCGGGGGAGAGCCCGAAGATCTCACCGGCGCGCAGGCCGAGGCCGATCCCGATGTCCACGGCGATGCGTTCCCGTTCCGGAATGGATTGCCGGATACCCATCACGCGCTCGTTCTCCCATGCCACGGCCGGAACAGTCGTGTTCTTTGGCCGAGAAATCCCTTTACTGCGGCAGGGATTGGCGTGAATCAGCTTGTCGGACACGGCCGATTCCAGCATCCCCGACAGCAGCCGAAAGAGCTGTTCCGCGTAGTTCTCCGACACACCCTCAGTGCGCATCCAGTCCAGCCAATCCCGAACGGTAACCGGTTTCTCGACCGCCGACAGGCGCTTATCTCCGAGGTACGCAAGGATGCGGGACTGGACTTTCTGCCGGATAGTGTCGCGCGAATTCGGGTCGGCCGCTTGGCCCTTGATCCAGTTCTGGGCGTAGTCCCGCAGTAGCATCTTCCCTGCTTCAGGGTCAATGTAGCTACCGGCCCGCATGTCCGATGCGATCTTCAAGCAGAACGCGTCGGCTTCTTTCTTGCACTTGTCCGGGAACGACTTCGACCGCTCCTTGCCCGATACGTCAAGGTACCGCACCCGGTAGCGCAGTCCCTTTCCGTAGTGGGCCGTTCGCACGTTTTTCTCCTTTCCGGTGATAGGGTTGATCTCTTCTTTGAACCACCGATCTTGCACGTGTGCCACGGAATGCATCCTTTGCGTGTGGATCGGGGTTCGCTTCCGTGTGGCCTGTCTAGAATAGCAGGTCAAGTCACGGAAATGAACCCAGATTCCCCAGATGGACAGCGGTTTTCCGAGTGGGTTATTCGCGGTTTTCCTGCATCCATTCCCACACATCGCGCGGGTCATAGCGCAGGGTGCCGCCGACGCGGTAGGAGGGCGGGCCGGTGCCCTTGTGGTTCCAGTCGTAGAGGGTGCGCACCGGACGATGCAGGTACTCGGCCACGTCGTGGATGGTCCAGAGCACGTCAGGCCGGGCGCGCCGCTTGTCCGGCCGCGCCATCAACAACCCCCCGCCGCCGCCAGCGCGGCCCCGTGCTGGGCGGTCCGGTAGGCCTGGACCCGTTCTCGGTGCCGGGCGACGGCTTCCAGGAGGAGCAGCGGTCTTGGTGGTACGTCGGGGTCTCCGGGGGCGATGCGTTCCCACACGATCCCGGCGCCGTCGCCGGTGGGATTGCCGAACGGTTCCGCGCCGTCGTGGTTGCGGTCGGTGGGCAGGAGTCCGCCTGCTTGGAGGGTGGCGCGGACGTGTTCGCGGCGGCTGGTTTTCTGTTGTTCGAGGGTGCGGCCGGTCCACGCGCGGGAGACCAGGACGCGGCGCCCGGCCACGCCGAGTGCGTGCGGCTGGTGGGCCTTGCCCCGGCACCGGCCGGGGATGGTCCGCGACGAGGCCCCACGGGGTTGGACGCCGTAGAGCAGCCAGATACCGCAGCGCGGCGAACACGGGGTGACCGCCAGTTCGGCGAGGAGCCGGTCCGCGTGTGCGCGTTGTGCCCCACCGGCGGCCGAGTGGGTTTCGCCGATCGACTTGGTGAGATATTTGGTGAGGTAACGCACGTGGCGTTCGGTTTCCTGTGTGCCGCCGAGGAGTCCGCGTACGTCGGCCTGGTCGCCGAAACGCAGGACGTGCGCCGCGTCCTCTGGCCCGGCGTCCGGAGCGGGCAGGGCTTCGTCAAAGGTCGGTAGTGGTTGGTAGGTGTCGGGGTCGCACCAGGCCGAGCGGTCCGGGGACCACACCGGCATCCGGTTGCCGCCGTAGACCTGGTGGTCATGCTTGGGCCACCACACCTGGTGGTAGGTCCCGGCGACCACCTGGCGCAGCAGCGCGCGGGGCAGGCTGCCGCGGAGCGCTACGTGGGCGTGTGGGGTCAGCCGCTTTTGCGGTTCGATCGCGGCGAACCACTGCACCGACCAGCCGACCGCCCGGCGGAGGTTTTGGCCGAACCGGTCCCAGAGTGCTGCCCAGTGGATCGCATCCCGTGCGGCGCGCCGGTAGTCGTAGGTGTCGGGATCGACCGGGGTCCCGAGAAGCCCGGAATCCGGGCGATGGGTCGATCCGCACGAGCAACGGGCGACCCGGCCGCCCCGCATCCGGGCGGAGTGCACCGGACCGTAGGACGGCAAGGTCAAGGTGACGAACATGGACGGCCGGTACCGCCCGGCGTAGGTGCGCCCGATGGTCTGTCCGCACACCGGTCTCCGGGGCAGGTCCGGGGTATCGGCCCGCCGCCGGGTGGAACGCCCCCGATGCGCCGAGGCGGAGCGATCGAGCGCTTCCAAGCCCGGAAGACGCCCCCGCACCCCCGAGGCCCGCAGTTCGGCGTCCACCTCGGCGAGCGCGTCCCGGATGTCCTCTACGTGCTCGGTTTCGCCTGCATCCAGGGCTTCCCGGCCCAGGGTGATCAGGTCCGCCCGGTAGGCCATGAGCCCTTCCTGTTCCCGGTCCGGTTCCGCTTGCGGCGGCTCCTGGTCCAGGTGCCAGCCCTCCCGGCACTGGTGCGCCCGTGCCCGTTGGTGTTTGCGGGCGCACGGCGCGCACACGGCCTCCCGGGTCGCCCCGCAGGCCACGGCCACAACCCGCGAGGCCCCGGTGCTGGTGTCCACGCGGCGCAGTGCCATCGGCCGCACGCACACCCCATGGGTCTCGGCGGTGGCTTGGGCGACCGCCAGCCCGGACGGCCCCCGCCAGACCGCCAACTGACCCGCATCCCCGACGGCGCCGCCAGCCAAAGAAGGGTCCGATGTGGACTGAGCGCGACGGCCTAAGCCGTCCACTGTGGATTGTTCGTGTTGCATGATTCCCCCGAATAGCAACGAAAACGATGAGGTGGCGGGGACGCGTGGTGTGGGTACCCGCCCAATCGACCACTGATGAGCCGTTCCACGCGCCCCCGCCGTGCGGCCCCCGCACAGGAGGCCGGAGTTTTCAGGCCGCCGCAGGCGGGGCCGGGTAGACCTCGGCGACCCGGCGGATCTCGGCGTCCGGGGTGTAGCCCGCCCGGACCCGCGAGGGTTCACGCACCCCGTCTTCAGTCACGTACGCGACACCGGGCAGCGCACGCGGGATGGTTTCCGCGCGTGCCCCGAGTTCCCAGGCGGATTCACCGAGGGTCATGTTCACCTGCGACGACGAATCCAGCCGCAGCGCGATCCGGTAGGGAAACAGGCTGCGCATGGGCACGATTTCCTTCGTCGGTTCCTGCGCAAACGCCCACGACACGAACCCGAGCGCCCTACCTTGGGTGAGCAGGATGCCGAGGAGCCGTTCCGCTTCCTGCTGCGCCCGCTTATCCCCGAGGTACTTCGTGACCGCCGCCAGCTCGTCGACGATCAGCAGCTCTAACGGGATCTCTGCCGTGGGGTCGACGGTGCGCACCCGGCCGCGCAGGGCGGATTTCCGGTCGCTCATCGCATCCACCACGGCCGTGAGCAGGTCCACGATCTCGCCCGGTTCCTCCCGGGCGTACCGGGTGTACAACGAGGAGCCCTGTTCGGCCTCCATCCCCCCTTACTACTTGTAACAAAACTGATCTTGGTGGCACGGTGGTCGTAGGTTGGTCTTGTTGTCGTTGTGGAGGTGTCTGG
>NZ_JAIUJZ010000238.1:5224-14805 GCF_020176775.1 Saccharopolyspora sp. 6M | reverse complement strand
CCCCCCCCCCCCGGGGGGGGGCGCGCCCCCCCCCCCCCCCCCCAAAAACCCCCCCCCCCCCCCCCCGGGGCCGCCCCCCCCCCCCCCCCCCCGGGGGCCCCTTTTTTGTGCTGCGCCTCGACTGCGAGCGACGCGGCATCCACACTCGGACGGCACCGGTAGAGCGGTGGCGCCGAGGTCTACGCTGGTACTCAACCGAGTTTGCACGTCCAGGAGGTCTGGTGTCCGGGTCCGACGACACGCGTGGCGGCGGCGACCGCCGCGGAGCCGATTCCGGCCGCAGCGGCCAGGCCGGCAAGAACGGATCGGCAGGGCGCGGTTTCGGCGGCCGGAACGACCGAGGCCGAGACGGCGGATCCCGCGGCTCGGGTGGTGACCGCGGCCGACAGGGCGGTGGGAGCCGGTTCTCGAACAACCGCGACCGCGGCGGACCGCGCATCGAAGATCGCCGGGCCGATGGGGGGCACCGTCAGCGCGCCTTCGGGCAGGGACGCGACGAGCAGACCTGGGGTGACCCTGGCGACAAGGGCGACTCCAAGTTCCGCAAGGACAACCGGGGCCGTCCGGCCGACAAGGGCGGCTTCCGACGGGACTCCAAGTTCGACGACCGCAAGGGCGGACGTCCGGGCGAACAACGTCGTGGTGGCTTCCGCGACGAGCGTCGCGGTGACGATCGTCGGAACGACGGCGGCCGTGGCGGCTCGGGAGGCGCACGTCGCTTCGACCGGCAGGACGACCGCGGCCGTGGTTTCAACCGGGACGACCGGCCCAACCGTTCCTACCGCGACGACCGGCCTCGGGACGACCGCGGTGGCGACCGGAATCGCGGTGACTTCCGCGGTGGCGACCGGAACCGTGGTGACTTCCGCGGCGGTGACCGCCGGGACAAGCCGCGGTTCGACGACCGCCGCGACCGCCAGGGCTCGAACTTCAAGCGCGACGACCAGCGCCCGGACAACCGGCGCCCTGATCACCGGCGCGACGACGACAAGCGGGGCGGCGACCGGCGGAGCGACAACCGCGCGGGCGGCAACCGCCACCAAGGCGGCGGCCACCGTTCCGACGACCGTCCGCGCAACGACCGCCCGTGGCAGGACCGCAAGAGCGACGGCCGGGACCGCGGCGGCCGCTCCTGGCCGGACAAGCGCGACGATCGTGGCGGCGACCGGCGGCAGCGCGACGATCGTCGCGATGACCGCGGCGGCCGTCCCTCCTACGGGCGTCCGAAGGACGATCGCAGGGGCGGTGACCGTCCGCAGGGCAAGCGCGACCGCTTCGACAACGACCGCCCGCGGCGCGACGACCGGCAGCGGCCGCAGTCCGACAACCGCGGTCCGCGCCGACACGACCGGGACGCCGCGCAGCGTTCCAGTGCGGCAGCCGAGGAGAACGTCGAGACCAAGCCCGTCGAGGTCGCCCCGGAACTGCCGGAGGACGTCGACGTCTCCGAGCTGCACGGTGAGGTCCGCCGGGACATGCGCTCGCTGCCGAAGGGGCTCGCGGACAAGGTCGCCTTGCACCTGGTCGCGGCCGGGAAGCTGATGGACACCGACCCGGAGCAGGCGCTCGTGCACGCGCGGTATGCGCGGCACCGCGCTTCCCGCATCGGTGCCGCGCGCGAAGCCAACGGGCTGTGCGCCTACCAGATGGGTGAGTGGACCGAGGCGCTGTCCGAGCTGCGCGCCGCGCGCCGCATGGGTGGTGGCCCCGGGCACATCGCGATCATGGCGGACTGCGAGCGTGCGCTGGGCCGTGCGGAACGGGCCCTGGAACTGAGCCGCAGCGCCGAAGCCGCCGAGCTGACCGGTGGGGAAGCGGTGGAGCTCCGCATCGTTGCCGCCGGTGCCCGCCGCGACCTCGGCGAGGTCGAAGCGTCCGTGGTGAGCCTGCAGATTCCCGAACTGGACCCGAAGGTCCAGGAACCGTGGAGCGCCCGGCTCTTCTACGCGTACGCCGACAACCTGCTCGCCGCCGGCCGGGTGCAGGAGGCGTTCACCTGGTTCGTGCACGCCGCGCACGCCGACGACGACGGTGAGACGGACGCCCCGGAACGCCTGGACGAGCTGGTGGTCCTGCTCGGCGGTGATGCCGAAGCAGAAGAACTCGTGGCTGAAGCGACCGCTGCCGGACCCGCCGCGCTCGACGACGCGGGCGACGTCGAGCTCACCACCGAATCCGAATCCGAATCCGAATCCGAATCCGAATCCGAAGCCGAGGTGACGGTGGAAGAACCCGTGGACGCGGGTGACTCTGCTGCGGAACCGACCACGGCGCAGGCCGTCCCCGCGACCGCCGAGCCCGATGCAGCCGCGGTGGAACAGGCCCCGGCCTCGAAGCAGACAGCGGTGGACGGAACGCAGTCGGCCGACCGAGCGGTGAAGGCGAGCGACCCGCGAGGGGACGAATCGCAGTGACCGGAACGCTGCTCGACCACCACGACGCGGTGCTGCTCGACCTCGACGGCACCGTGTACCGCGGCGGCCAACTCGCGCCCGGGGCGGACGAGGCCATCGAGGAGGTGCGCCGGAAGTGCGTGCAGGTGCGGTACGTGACGAACAACGCGTCCAAACCGGCGCAAGCCGTCGCCGACCACCTCAACGCGCTCGGCCTGCAGGCCACCGCGGACGAGGTGAGCACCAGCGCTCAAGCCGGTGCCGCCCTGCTCGCCGAACAGCTGCCGACCGACGCGAAGGTGCTCGTCGTCGGCTCGGAGGCGCTCGCAGCGGAGGTCGAGCAGCTCGGACTCACCCCGGTCCGGGAGAACGCGGACGAACCGGTCGCGGTCGTGCAAGGCCACTCTCCGGACACCGGGTGGTGGAACCTGGCGGAAGCGTGCCTGGCCATCCGCGCCGGAGCGACGTGGGTCGCCTGCAACGCGGACGCCACGCTCCCCACCGAACGCGGTGAGCTGCCGGGCAACGGCTCCATGGTCGCGGCGCTGCGCGCGGCGACCGGTCAGGAACCGCAGGTCGCCGGCAAACCGGAACGCCCGTTGCTGGACCGCGCCGTGTCCTCGGCGCGGGCCGGGCGGCCACTGATGGTCGGAGACCGCCTCGACACCGACATCAGCGGTGCCGTGCGGTCCGGGATGCCCTCGCTGATGGTCCTGACCGGGGTGGGAACCCCGGCCGACGCGTTGTTCGCGCCGGTGGAACTCCGGCCCGAGCACATCGCGGACGATCTGCGCGGATTGCACCTGCCGCACGAGGTGACCGCCGTCGGCGACCAGCCCGACTGGAAGGTTCGAGTCGCGGACGGTGTTCTCGAACTGTCGGCCGCGTCGGACCGGCCGGAGTCGTCCGGAACGCGGGAGCACGCGCTCGGTGCGCTCCGAGCCCTGTGCGCTGCGTGGTGGCCGGTCGGCTCCGGGCAGGTGACCGTGCGCTCGGCGGATTCCACGTCCACCGATGCGTTGCGCCGATTGGGCTTCGCCTGAAGCGACCGGCTCCGCACGTCCGGGGTTCAGTTCGGATAGCGTTGATGTAGTCGCCGCGAGACGTCCGGCGATGTGGGCGACAGAAGCGGGAGACGATGACCTCTCCAGGGCAGGGCGGTGCATTCGCGCCGAACCCGTCGATGCTGGCGAAGTCCTCGGACGACGGTTCGGCGGCCGAGCACGCCATCGGTGAAGCGCTCGCGCGTCTCGACGAGGTGCGTGAGTTGCCGGTGGCCGATCACGTCCAGCGGTTCGAGGCGGTGCACACGGCGTTGTCCGAAGCGTTGAGCAGAGCCGAGAACATGTTGTCCGGTTCGACGGGCGGCGGGTGATCGGAGTGCCGCGCAAATCGCGTTTGGACGCCGAACTCGTGCGCCGCGGGCTCGCGAGGTCGCGGGAGCAGGCCGCGGAACTGATCGCCGCCGGTCGGGTGACCGTGCGGGGCATGGTCGCCGGGAAACCGGCCACCGCCGTCGAGATCGATGCCCCGGTCGTGGTCGCCGAGGACGTCGACGACCCGAAGTGGGCTTCTCGCGGGGCGCACAAGCTGCTCGGCGCCTTGGAGGTCTTCGGCGCCGACGGGCTGGCCGTCGACGGGCGCCGGTGCCTCGACGCCGGTGCCTCCACCGGTGGCTTCACCGACGTGCTGCTGCGGCAGGGTGCTCGGGAAGTGGTGGCGGTGGACGTCGGGTACGGCCAGCTGGTGTGGGCGCTGCAGACCGACGACCGGGTGCGGGTGCACGACCGCACCAACGTGCGCGCCCTGGAACCCGCCGATATCGGCGGTCCGGTCGATCTCGTCGTGGCCGATCTGTCCTTCATCTCGCTGAAGCTCGTGCTGCCCGCGCTGTCGGCGTGCTCCGGGCCGGAGACCGACTTGGTCCCGATGGTCAAACCGCAGTTCGAGGTCGGCAAGGAGCGGCTCGGTTCCGGCGGCGTGGTGCGGGACCCCGAGCTGCGCGCGGAAGCGGTCCTGGACGTGGTCCGCTTCGCTGCGGAGTCCGGGCTGGGGCTGCGCGGCGTCACCGCCAGCCCGCTGCCGGGGCCCTCGGGCAACGTGGAGTTCTTCGTCTGGCTGCGGTCCGGTGCGAGCACCGACCCGGCGGAAGCGGCGGAACTCGTCGCGGAAGCGGTGCGCACCGGGCCGCAGACGACGGACAAGGGCGGTGGGGCCCAGAAGGCCGCCGCCGGCACGGCCGGAAACCGACGAGGGGGCCGCAGTTGACCCGAGAGGTGCTGCTGGTGGTCCACACCGGTAAACAGCACAACCTGCGCACCGCGGAGAAGGTCGCCGGGCAACTGGTGGGAGCCGGCGTGCGCGTGCGCGTGCTGGAGGATGAGGCGCGCGACCTCAGCCCCGGCTGCTACACTCAAGCGGTTCCTTCCGGACCGCACTCCGCCGCGGGCACCGAGCTGGTGTTCGTGCTCGGTGGCGACGGGACGTTGCTGCGCGCCGCCGAGCTGGCCCGGCTGCCGGGCGTCCCCGTGTTCGGCGTCAACCTCGGGCGGGTCGGTTTCCTCGCCGGGGCCGACTCGGATGCGTTGGACCAAGCGGTGCTGGCCGTGGTCGAAGGCCGGTACCACGTCGAAGAGCGGATGACCGTCGACATCACCGCGATGCTCGACGGGAAGGTGCTCGCGACCACGTGGGCGCTGAACGAGGCCAGCGTGGAGAAGAGCAGCCGGGAACGCATCCTCGACGTGGTCGTCGAGGTCGACGGCCATCCCGTGTCCGCGTTCGGCTGCGACGGGGTGCTCTGCTCCACCCCGACCGGATCCACGGCCTACGCGTTCTCCGCTGGCGGGCCGGTGGTCTGGCCGGAAGTGGAGGCATTGCTGGTGGTGCCGAGCAACGCGCACGCGCTGTTCGCCCGCCCGCTGGTGGTGTCGCGGAACTCCACCGTAGCGCTGGAGATCGACCACGGCGGGCACGACGCGGTGCTGTGCTGCGACGGGCAGCGGCACTTCGACCTGCCCGCGGGGGCCAGGGTCGAGGTCGTGGCCGGGGCGAACCCGCTGCGCCTGGTCCGGTTGTACGACGCGTCGTTCACCGACCGGTTGGTCCGGAAGTTCGAGCTCCCGGTCCAGGGGTGGCGCGGCCCGGCAGCCGACTGACCGGCCGCGAACCGCAGTCGAGCGCGGTCGCGCGGCACCGCCGCGCGCGGATCGGCGTGATTGATCGGACTGGCGGGGGCCGAGCGGTCGGGGCCGCCCGCTAGGGTGCTTGATGTGTTGGCTGAGATGCGCATCCAGGGACTGGGAGTCATCGACGATGCCACGCTTGAGCTGCACCCAGGCCTGACCGTGGTGACCGGTGAGACCGGAGCTGGCAAGACGATGGTGGTCACGGGGCTGCACCTGCTCAGCGGTGGTCGCGCCGATGCTTCGCGAGTCCGATCGAACACTCCGCGGGCTCTGGTGGAAGGGCGGTTCGAGGTCGCCCCCGAATCGGGGGCGGCGAAGGTCGCCGGGGAAGCCGGTGCCGAACCGGACGAGGACGGCAGCCTGATCGCGCTGCGCAGCGTGAACAGCGATGGTCGTTCGCGCGCGCACCTGGGCGGCCGGGCCGTGCCGAACGCGGTGCTCTCCGAGCTGTCGGAGCAATTGCTGGCGGTGCACGGGCAGAACGACCAGCTCCGGCTGCTGCGCCCCGGCGAGCAGCGCGCGGTGCTGGACCGCTTCGCCGGTGAGCCGGTGGCCGCCGTCCTGGAGCAGTACCAGCGGGTTCGCGCCGACTGGACCGCCGTGGTGCGGGAGCTTGCGGAGCGCACCGACCGGGCCCGGGAATGGGCACGGGAGGCGGAGCTGCTGAAGCACGGCCTGGACGAGATCGAAGCCGTGGCGCCGGAGCAGGGCGAGGATGAAGCCCTCGTCGACGAGGCGCGGCGGTTGTCCGACGTCGACCAACTGCGCGAGATCGCGGCCGGTGCACAGCACGCGGTGAGCGGTGCGGCCGACGGCGATCCGGAGTCTCCGGGCGCGATGGGCCTGCTCGGTGACGCCCGGCGCCGGCTCGGTGCCGCCGAGGACCCGGTGCTGCTCGACCTGGACTCGCGGGTCGCGGAGGCGACCGCGGTGCTCTCGGACGTGGGTGCCGAGCTGGGCGGGTACCTGGACCGGCTCGACGCCGACCCCGGACGGCTGGAACAGGTGCTCGCCAGGCAGGCCGAGCTGAAGAACCTCACCAAGAAGTACGCCGCCGACGTCGACGGCGTGCTGGCGTGGGCCGCGGACGCGCGGGAGCGCCTGGCCGGGATGGACACCTCCGACGAGGCGCTGGCCGCCCTGGCGCAGCGCCGCGACGAGCTCGCCGCCGAACTGGCGGAACACGCCCAGGTGCTCACGAAGGAACGGCAGGAGGCCGCCGTGGGGCTCGCGGCCGCGGTCTCCGAGGAACTCGCCGGACTGGCGATGGCTCAGGCGCGGCTGGAGGTCGTGGTCGAGCCCAAGGAGACCGAGGCGTCGGACACCGCGGCGCTGGCGGTGGGGGACCGGACGCTGGCCGCCGGCCCGGACGGCACCGACGAGGTCGAGCTGCGGCTCATCGCGCACTCCGGTGCCCCGTCCCTGCCGATCCACAAGGGCGCCTCGGGTGGTGAGCTCTCGCGGGTGATGCTCGGGCTGGAGGTCGTGCTCGCCGACGCGGACACGGTGCCGACGCTGGTGTTCGACGAGGTCGACGCCGGGGTGGGTGGCCGGGCGGCCGTCGAGATCGGTCGCCGCCTCGCGAGGTTGGCGCGGACCCACCAGGTGGTCGTGGTGACCCACCTCGCGCAGGTGGCCGCCTACGCGGACCGGCACCTCGTGGTGGACAAGGGATCGAACGACACCGGACTCACCCGGAGCGACGTGCGCACGGTCGCCGACGGTGAACGAGTCGCCGAGCTGGCCCGGATGCTCGCGGGTCTGGATTCCACCGCCACCGGCCGGGCGCACGCCGAGGAGCTGCTGGCGACCGCCGCGTCCGACAAGTCGAAGGCCGGACCCGCGAAGGGCGGGCGCGGCGGGAAGAGCGCCGCCGCGAACCCCCGCTGACCCGATTGATCCATTTGGATCAATCAAGTAGGGCTGAACGGGTGTGGTCGTACGGCGTGGCGACCTCCCGGGCGGTGATCCATTTGTCACCATCGGTGCATGAAGCTCAGTGGTCTGCTCACACGTCAGGAGGAGGAGCTGCCGGGAGTGACCGGTACGGCGCGGGTCCCGCGCCGCACCGGCGAGCTGCCCTCGCGGCTCGGTCCCGGTGACATCGTCCTGCTGGACCAGGTCGACCTCGACCGCCGGACGGCGGACGTCCTGGTGGCGGCGGGGGTCATCGCGGTGGTCAACGCCGCGCCGTCGATCTCGGGGCGGTTTCCCAACCTGGGCCCCGAGGTGCTGTCCGCGGCCGGCGTCACCCTGATCGACCGCGCCGGCCGGGAGGCGATGCGCGCGGTCAAGGACGGTTCCAAGGTGCGGTTGCACGAGGGCACGATCTACTCGGGCGGCCGCGAGATCGCGTCCGGTGTGGAGCAGGACGCCGATTCGATCGCGGACCAGCTGATCGAGGCCAAGACGGGGATGACCTCGCAGCTCGAAGCGTTCTCGGCGAACACCATCGAGTTCCTGCGCACCGAGCGGATGCTCATCCTCGACGGCGTCGGGGTGCCCGCGGTGACCGTGCCCATCGAGGACCGCCACGTCCTGGTCCTGGTGCCCGGTTACGGGCACGCCGACGACCTGAAGCGCCTCAAGCGCTACATCAAGCACTACCGGCCGGTCCTGATCGGGGTGGACGCAGGTGCGGACACGCTGCTGCGGGCCGGGTACCGCCCGGACGTGATCGTCGGTGATCCGAACGGCATCGAGAAGGACACGCTGAAGCGGGCCACCGAGGTCGTGGTGCCCGCGCACCTGGACGGGCACGCACCGGGGATCGCGCGCATCCAGGACCTCGGCATCGGTGCGCTGACCTTCCCCGCCTCCGGGAACCCGGAGGACCTTGCGCTGCTGATCGCCGATGCTCACAACGCCCGCCTCGTGGTGACCGTGGGCTTCCAGGCGACCTTGCACGAGTTCCTGGACCGCGGCCGGTCCGGCTCCAACCCGTCCACGTTCCTGACCCGGCTGCGGCTGGGGAGCAGGCTCGTCGACGGTGCCGCGGTGACCGCGCTGCAGCGCAACGCCGGGTCGAACTGGGCGGTGGTCCTGCTGCTGGTGGCCGCGCTGCTGGTGCTCGGCGTGGCGTTGGCGGTGTCCGGGTTCGGAACGTCCTTCCTCGCGGTGCTCGCCGACTTCGGCCGGTCCGCGTTCGGGCAGCTGCAGGAGTGGTTCGCATGATCTCGATGCGCCAACACGTGATCTCCCTGGCCGCGGTGCTGCTGGCCCTGGGGGTCGGCATCGTGCTCGGCTCGACCTCGCTCAGCGAGCGGTTGCTCTCGCATGTCGGCGAGGAGCGCGACTCGCTGAGCAACCAGGTCGACGAGCTCGGTGCGGAGCGCACCGCGCTCCGGGACGAGCTGGACGGCGCCAACCGGTTCAGCGCGGCCACGGCCCCGATGACAGTGCGCGACAGCCTGGCCGATCGCGGTGTCCTCCTCTTCAGCACCTGGGACGTCTCCGAGCAGGACCGCGCCGGAATGCGCCGGCTGATCGAGGAATCGGGCGCGGAGGTGACCGGTGAGGTGCAGCTGGACCGGGCGATCGCCGAACCGGATCGGGCCGACCAGGCGCGGAAGCTGGTCACCCGGCTGCTCCCCGCGGGGGTGCAGCTGCCCACCGCCACCGACGTCGGAACGCTGACCGGCGGGCTGCTGGGGCCGCTGACCCTGCTCGACCAAGGAGCCGGTGCGCCGCAGGTCTCGCCGGAGGAGCGCGCGGCGGCGCTGACCGGCCTGTCCGAGGGCGGTTTCGCCACGGTGGTGGGCGAGGTGCGCGCCGCGCCGCTCGCGCTGGTGATGACCGGCGGCGATCAGGCGGGCTCCGGGGCAGAGCCCGGTGCGGCCGACCGGGCTGCCTTCCTGGCCCGCTTCGCCTCGCAGCTGGACCGCTCCGGGGGCGGCGCGGTGCTCGCGGGTGCGCGCGGTTCCGCCGACGGCGACGGGGCGGTCGGCGTCGCCCGCGTCGACCGGGCGGTGTCCTCCGCGTTGTCCACGGTGGACAACGC
>NZ_JAIUJZ010000238.1:0-5216 GCF_020176775.1 Saccharopolyspora sp. 6M | reverse complement strand
CCGGGGGGGGGGGGGCCCGGCCGCGGGGGGGGGGGGGGGGGGGCGCCCCCCCGCCCCGGGGGGGGGGGCCCCGGGGGGCCCCCCGGGCCCCCCCGCGCACAGCCCCCAGGGGCGGGTGGCCGCGGTGCTGGCGCTCCGCGAGCAGCTCGACCACCGGGCCGGGCACTACGGCACGGCCAGCAGCGCGCAGGGAGCGGTCCCCGGCGTGCGCGACTGACCGGCGCGGTGCCCGGCCCGGCGGTATGGCCACGCCGGGGGGCGCGGGGGGGGGGGGGCCCCCCCGGGGGGCGGGGGGGGCGGGGGGGGGCCCCCCCGGGGGGGGGGGCTCGGCACGGGGGGCACCCGCGCCGCGCCTCGGGACGGGGGTGGACGCGGCGGGTCGGGTCGGTGCCGAGCCGGGTTCGGAGAGCCATGCCATCGATGATGTTCGAGAATTATTCGATCCGCGATAATTCGATGGAGTGACATTCCTGTGCCGCGCCGAAGATCGCGGCCAGAATCGGATCCATGGACGAGATGCGAAGCGCCGCGGACCCCGGCTCGACAGGGCGAGCGCCCGGCGGCCCGGAACAGGACGACCGGCAGCAGGACGACCGGCAGCAGGACGGCCGCCAGCTCGACGACCGGCAGCTCGACGACCGGCAGCCGCGCACCGAACCGAGCCCCATGGTCCGGCGGCACCTGCTCGCGGGCGAGCTCCGGGAGCTGCGGCACGCGGCGCGGCTGACCCACGCCGACGTGGCCCAGCGGCTGGGCTGGCCGCAGGCGAAGGTGAGCAAGATCGAAGGTGCCCGCCAGCAGGTCGGGGTGGAGGCGGTCATCGCGCTCGCCGACATCTGCCACGCGGGCTCCGACCGGCGGGACCGGCTGGTCGAGCTGGCGCACTCCGCGCGAGGCCGCGGTTGGTGGGAGGCGTACCGGGACGTCCTGCCCCCGGACGTCCGCCGGCACGTCGGGTTCGAGGCGGAGGCGGTCGTGGTGCGGGCGTTCGCCGTCGAAGAGCTCCCCGAGCTGGTGCGGACGGACGAGTACGCCGCAGCGGCCGACGACGCCCGTGCTCCGGAACGCTCGTCGGACGCGGCCGAGCGGTCGCTGGAGGTGCTGCGGCGCAGGCGGCGCCGGGTCGAACGTGGCGCGCTGGCGCTGGACCTGGTCCTCGCCGAGTCGGCCCTGCGCCGCGAGGTGGGCGGCCCGGAGGTGCTGGCGCGGCAGCTGGACGCGCTGCGCGGGCTCGCGGAACTGCCGACGGTGGCGGTCCGGGTGCTGCCGTTCAGCGCCGGCGCGCTGGCGACGGGGGCGCCCTTCTCGGTGCTGTCCTTCGAACTCGACCTGCCCGAGGTGGTGGTGACCTCCGCCGCCGGGGCCACCGAGCTCGCCGACGACCCGGCTTCGGCGGGGGCGCACCACGAGCTGCTGCGGCGCTTGGCGGCGGCCGCGCTGCCACCCGAGGAATCGGTCCGCTGGCTCCGCGCGGAAGGGAGCCCCGCGATGTCCGGGTGACCGCGCGGGGCGCGTGCGGTGATTGGGGCGGTCGTCCGGACCGTGCCCCCGACGGCGGTTGACCTGGAGCTCTGCGCCGTGGTGGAGGCCATGCGGGTCGCCGTGTACCCGCGGTTCATCGTGCGTTAGGCTGAAATCCCGTGGGAGCGACGGATTCAGCCGTCCTGCCAGCGCAGATTCATTCAGCCCGGCGACGGCTTGACCACGGGGAGCCTTCTTGGTGCCGCAAACACGCACGATCAAGCACGTGTTCGTCACAGGAGGTGTCGCCTCCTCACTCGGCAAAGGCCTGACCGCGTCGAGCCTCGGCGAACTCCTGACCTCCCGCGGACTGCGGGTGACGATGCAGAAGCTCGATCCTTACCTCAACGTCGACCCCGGAACGATGAACCCGTTCCAGCACGGCGAGGTGTTCGTCACCGAGGACGGGGCCGAAACCGACCTCGACATCGGGCACTACGAGAGGTTCCTGGACCGGGACCTCACCAAGAACGCGAACGTCACCACGGGGCAGGTCTACTCGGCGGTCATCGCGAAGGAACGCCGGGGTGAGTACCTGGGTGACACCGTGCAGGTCATTCCGCACATCACCGACCAGATCATCGCCCGCATCCGCGCGATGGCCGAACCGGACGAGGACGGGCGCACGCCCGACGTCGTGATCACCGAGGTCGGTGGCACGGTCGGCGACATCGAATCGCTCCCGTTCCTGGAGGCGTGCCGCCAGATGCGGCACGACGTGGGCCGGGACAACTGCTTCTTCCTGCACGTGTCGCTGGTGCCGTACCTGGCGCCGTCGGGCGAGCTCAAGACGAAGCCGACCCAGCACTCGGTGGCCGCGCTGCGCAACATCGGCATCCAGCCCGACGCGCTGGTCTGCCGGGCCGACCGCGAGCTCCCCGAGGACCTCAAGCGCAAGATCGCGCTGATGTGCGACGTGGACTCCGACGGCGTCGTCGCCTGCCCGGACGCCCCGTCGATCTACGACATCCCGCGGGTGCTGCACGGCGAGGGCCTGGACGCGTACCTGGTGCGGCGGCTCGGACTGCCGTTCCGGGACGTCGACTGGACGGTGTGGGGCGACCTGCTCGACCGCGTGCACAAGCCGACCGAGCGGGTGCGGATCGCGCTGGTCGGCAAGTACGTCGACCTGCCGGACGCGTACCTGTCGGTCACCGAGGCGCTGCGCGCGGGCGGGTTCGCGCACCGCGCGAAGGTCGAGATCGCCTGGGTGCCCTCCGACGAGTGCGACACCGATGCGGGGGCGGCCCACGCCCTGGCCGGCATGGACGGCGTGCTGATCCCCGGCGGCTTCGGCGTGCGCGGGATCGAGGGGAAGCTGGGGGCGATCCGCTACGCCCGCACGCACGGCATCCCCACCCTCGGCCTGTGCCTCGGCCTGCAGTGCATGGTGATCGAGGCGGCCCGCTCGCTGGCCGACCTGAAGCGGGCGAACTCCGCCGAGTTCGAGGAGCCCTGCCAGCACCCGGTGATCAGCACGATGGCCGATCAGCGGGACGTGCTCTCCGGGGACCGGGACATGGGCGGCACGATGCGGCTCGGTTCCTACCCGGCGAAGCTGCTGGAGGGGTCCGTGGTCGCCGAGGCGTACGGCGAGACCGAGATCGCCGAGCGGCACCGGCACCGCTACGAGGTGAACAACGCCTACCGCGACCGGCTGACCAAAGCCGGCCTGGTGTTCTCGGGCACCTCGCCCGACGACCGCCTGGTGGAGTTCGTGGAGCTGCCGCGCGAGCAGCACCCGTTCTTCGTCGGCACGCAGGCGCACCCGGAGCTCAAGAGCAGGCCGACCCGCCCGCACCCGCTGTTCGCCGCCTTCGTCCGGGCCGCCGTCGACTACCGCGCGGCGGAGCGGCTTCCGGTCGAGCTGTCGGACAACGTGGAAGCCGGGGTCTGATCCGGCCCGTAGGGTGACGCCGTGAGCGCAGCGAATACGAACGGCACGGGTAGTGGTGGTGGCGACGTCCAGCGGACCGACGGCACGCACGAGTTCGCCACCGTCGCGTCCCAGGACGTGTACGTGGGCAAGATCCTCGCGTTGCGGGCCGACGAGGTCGCGATGCCGGGCGGTGGCCAGGCGCGGCGCGAGGTCGTCGAGCACCTCGGTGCGGTGTCGATCGTCGCGCTCGACGCGGACGACCGGGTCGTGCTGATCCACCAGTACCGGTACCCGGTGGGGCGGCGGCTCTGGGAGCTGCCCGCCGGGTTGCTCGACGTCGCGGGGGAGGACCCGCTGCGCCCCGCGCCGCGGGAACTCGCCGAAGAGGTCGGACTCGCCGCCGAGGACTGGTCGGTGCTGGTGGACATCGCTTCGTCCCCGGGCTTCACCGACCAGAGCGAGCGGGTGTTCCTGGCCCGCTCCCTGACCGAGGTGGGCAGGCCGCCTGCCGCCGGTGACGAGGAAGCGGACCTGGTGGTGCGCCGCGTCCCCTTCGACGAGGCGCTGCGGATGGTGTTCGCCGGGGAGATCGTGAACGCTCCCGCGGTGTCCGGACTGCTGGCGGCGGCCGCGGTCCGGTCCGGTCGTGCCGAGCCGCGGCCCGCGTCGGCGGAGTGGCTCGACCGCCCGCACCGGTTGGCCGAGCGGTTGCCCGGCTGACGGGAAGCCGTCCCGCGCAGAGCTGATGTGCAGCGCCCCACTCGATCGGTCGATCGAGTGGGGCGTTCGGCTGTGCGCGGTCGGTTCCGGCGCGGAGGTGACCGGTGCCGGTGCGCGTGGACGCTCCGCCACCGGATGGAGGGCCCGCCGCCGCGCTGAACTCGATTCCACTCGCAGGCCCGGGACCGCGGGAAACTCCGACGACCGGGACCGGGGGGACTCGGCAGCAGGGACGACATGTCACCTGTCGCTTCGAGTTGATCTTGCAGCTGTCCGTGCGGCAGCCGCACCCGGCGAGCGACGCCATCCCGACGCCCAGCCTCGATTCGATCGCCCGATCCATGTCGAGGTCCGCTCGCCCGGACACCCGCCCCCGCCCGGCGGCCAGCCCGATCCGGTGGTCCGGCTCGGCCCGGTGGTCCGGTCCGGCCCGGTGGTCCGGTCCGGCCCGGTGATCCCGCCCAGTCCGCCGGCACGGCCCGATCCGGCGGCCGGACCCCGATACGGCCGACCCGGCCTCCCGATCCGATCGCCCGGCTTTCTCCGGATATCGGCTCCATCCGGGCGTTCAGCCGCGGACCGGAGCCCTACGCCCCCCCGGCGGATCGACCCGTGCGGTTCGCCGCCGATCGGATGCCGGTCCGAACGCTCCCGCGCGGCACCAGCCGCACCGCCCGAGCACGACCGGCTCAGGACCGCAGCACGCGCCCGTTCGAGTCGGTGCTCTCCGTGCTGAGGATGACGATCCCGTCGATCACGCACCAGATGATGGAAGCGATGGTGCCCAACCCGCAGAAGATCAATCCGCCGAGGGTGAACAGCAGCAGCTGCGCGACCGCGATCCCGGTGTGCCCGGTGTAGAACCGCCCGACCCCGAACGGCAGCAGGATCTGCAACAACCCCGCCCCGAGCTTGGACTTGTCGGACAGCGCGACGTCCTCGTACGGGTTCCGCGGCATGCCGTACGGCATCGGGGCGCCCTGGCCCCAGCTCGGCCCGGGTTGGGGAGGTGCCGCCGGGTAGGGGCCCGCGGCGCCCGGGGGGGGGGGGGGGGGGGGGGGGGGGGGGCGGGGGCCCCCGGGGGGGGGGGGGGGGC
>NZ_JAIUJZ010000237.1:0-378 GCF_020176775.1 Saccharopolyspora sp. 6M | reverse complement strand
GGCACCAGCCACCCGGCGCCGGTCCACGGCAGCAGCTGCGCGGCGGGCACCGCGGCGTCCAGCACCAGCCGCGGCACCTGGTCCCCGACGCGCAAGCAGATCCGCGCCCGGTGCCCGCCGTCCACGCCCACCGCCAGCAGCACCGCCACCACGTACAGCGCCGCGGGCAGCACCGGCACGCCCAGCACCAGCACCACCGCGGTCAGCGCGACCACGTCGACCAGCGGCCACAGCACCAGCGGCAGCAGCCGCGGCACCCCGCGCGCCCCCGCCCCCCCCCGGGGGCGCCCCCCGCCCCCCCCCGGGCCCGGGGGGGGCCCCCCGGGGGGGGGGGGGATACCGCCGCCCCCCCCCCGGCCCCCCCCCCGCCCGGGGGGG
>NZ_JAIUJZ010000236.1:0-14868 GCF_020176775.1 Saccharopolyspora sp. 6M | reverse complement strand
CGCCAACCCCCCCCCGCGCCCGCGCCCCCCCCCCCCCCGCCGCCCCGCCCCCCCCCGCCCCCCGCCACCGGCACGGCACGGGACCGGGGCCGGACCGCAGGTCGGCGATGCTCATCCGGCCGCCCCAGCCCGGACCCGCCGAGCGCCGGAGGTCGAGGCCAGCCGGGCACCGACGCGCCGCACCGCGTGGTCGGCGCCGTAGACGAACCGCATCACCGGGCCGTGGCTCGGGGTCACCGCGGCCCCGATGAAGAACAGGCCCGGCACCGAGGACTCGAAGTCCGCCCCGACCCGCGGGGTGCGGTCCAGCGTCCGCAGCCGCGACCGCAGCCTCGGGTTCACGAACGCGAGCCGCTCCAGGTCCGGCGGGTAGCCGGTCGCGCAGATCACGTGGTCTGCGGTGAACTCACGGCCCCCGCCGCCGAAGGTGCGCACTCCCAGCCGCACCTGGTCACCCACCGTCTTCGCCCAGTCCACGGTGTGCCCCACGTGCACCGGCAGCACGCCTTCGACGCGGCTGCGCAGCCACCACCCCCCGGCGGGCCCGAGCGCGGTGCGCGCCCGCAGCACCCGCTGGCTCTCCGGCAGGTGCCGGAACAGGTCGGGGTGCTCGGAGTAGAACCAGGTCGACAGGCCGGAGCCGAGTCCCGCCTCCGGCTCCCGCATCCGGCGCAGCAGCGGCCGGTCCGGCAACAGCGGCCGCCCGTTCCACACCACGTTCCGAGCGCGCGCGATCAGCCGCACGTCGGCGCCGTGCTCGTGCAGCAGCGCCGCCGATTCCAGCGCGGACTGGCCCGCGCCGATCACCAGCACCGAGGCGCCGTCGAACCCGGACAGGTCGGTGTGCTCGGAGCTGTGCGTGCACAGCTCGGCGGGCAGGTCGGAGAACACCTCCGGGGTGCGCGGGAAGTGCTGCACCCCCGCGGCGACCACCACCGAGCGGGCCTTCGCGGTGCCGCCGTCGGCGAGGGTCAGCTCGAACTCGCCCGCCTGCCGGTCCACGTCGGTCACCAGCACCTCCTCCACCTCCAGGCCGCGCTGCTCGCGGAACCAGTCGGCGTAGGAGATGAAGTTCTCCAGCGATACCGGCACGCCGTAGTCCGCGTAGCCGTGCCCGGTCTCCTGGCAGAAGTTCCGCAACGTGTGCGACCGGTCCGGGTCGGACAGGTTCGAGGCGAACCCCTGCGATTTCAAGAACATGCCCCGCGGCATCCTGCTGCGCCACAGGTCCATCGGGATGCCGAACTGCCGGTAGCTGACCCCGGCCGACCGCAGGTGCGCGGCCAACGACAGCCCGTACGGACCGGCGCCCACGATGGCGACGTCGACGGTGTCGTTCATCTGTGTCCCTCCTCGACCGCATACGGCGACCGTCGCCGCTGCCGAATTGCCGCCCCCGCGTCCCGCTCGATCCGTTCGCGGTACCGCGGCGGCTCCACCACCTGCACGCCGGTGCGGGGCGCGAACCTGCGGGTGAGGGCGCGACGGCCCATCCACCCGCACATCAGCGCGAACGGCGCCAGGTCGTCGCGGGCGAACCACGCGAGCTCGTCCGCCCGCCACACCGACCGGATCCACTGCCGCAGCCCCAGGTCGCCGCGGCGCCAGTAGCCGACCGCGCCGAGCGGGTCGTAGTTCTCCACCAGGAACCGGCGGCCCACCGGCGGCAGGCCCTCCGGCACCGGCTGCCCGGTCAGGTCCAGGTAGGCCGCCAGCACCACGTCGATGCCCGCGGAGTCCCGGAACAACCGGAACTGCGCGCCCAGCCGGGGGTTGAAGTCCAGCAGCCGGTAGCTGCCGTCCCGCCGGTCGAACCGGAAGTCCAGGTCGGCGATGCCGCGGAAGTCCAGGCGCCGCAACAATTCCGTCGCCTGCGCGCGCAGCACCGTGTTGGACAGGCAGCGGCCCAGCGTGGTCAGGCCCGCGTGCGCCGGGTAGGAGCGCAGCTTCACGCCGGTGAACGCAGGCCGGCAGCCACCGGACCCGCGGTAGGCGTGGAAGAACCAGTCGTTGCCGCTGCCGCCGGGCACGTACTCCTGCAGCATCAGCAGTCCCGCCCGCTGCTGCTCGGTCTCCTGCTCGTCCCACGCGTCGCCGAGCTCCCGCAGGTCCCGCGGCGTGCGCAGGATGGAGGTGCTGCGGACCTTCGCCCGGCCGCCGGAGGTCCACGGCGTGGCGAGCTTCGCCACCAGCGGGTAGCCGGTCTCGGCGGCGAACTCAGCGGCCTCCGCCCTGGTGCGCACGAGTTCGGCGCGGGGCGTCGGGATCCCCAGGTCCCGGCACACGTCCTGCAGGGTGAACTTGCCCGCGACCTCCCGCGGCAGCTCCGGCGGCGGATCCGGGAACCGGAACCAGTGCCGCAGCGCCGCGCCGTGCTCGGCCAGGTGGATCGCGGCGGCGTCGTCGGTGGGGAACAGCACCGCGGGCCTGCCGAGCTTCTCCGCCAGCGCCGCCAGCCCCAGGTTGATCCGCTCCGGGTCGGCGAGCTCCGGCCGCCACCACCAGCGGCCGCGCAGGTAGCGGGAGTGCGCGGCCGGCGCCATCGGGTCCTCGTGCACCGCGTACACCGGCACCCCGGCGCGGCCCAGGCTGCGGATCAGCCCGAGCCCGCCGTGGTGCAGCACGTTCGGGTCCAGCTTGAACACCACCGCGGGCGTGGCGGTGTCGATGCCGGCCGGTTCCGGGGTGCGCATCCCTCACACGACCTGCCGGTGCGGGGCCAGGTCGAACTGGTAGGTCGCGTCGAGGACCTGCGGGCAGTCCTCCGCCCACGAGTAGTCCAGCCCGGGGTGCACGGTGTGCACGACGACGAGGTCCCAGTCCGCGCCGCGCGGTTCCGGTTCCCCGGTCAGCGTGGACCCGTCGGGCAGCACGACCTCCCCGATGAGCGGGTCGTGGTAGCGCACGTCCGCGCCGAGCCGGGTGAGCCCGGCGATGATCGGCAGCGCCGGGGACTCCCGCAGGTCCCGCACGCCCGCCTTGTAGCTCACGCCCGCGATCAGCACCCGAGCCCCGGCCGCGGGGGTGCCCGCGGCGGCCAGCAGCTGCTCGGCGCGGCGCACCACCTGGTCCGGCCGCAGGTCGATGGATCGCATCGCCTGGTCGATCATCGGCGCGGCCACGCCCCGCTCCCGCAGCTGCCACAGCAGGTAGTGCGGGTCGCAGGGGATGCAGTGCCCGCCGACGCCCGGCCCGGGGAAGCTGCCGAGGAAGCCGTACGGCTTGGTGCCCGCCGCGACCGTCACCTCGATCGGATCCAGCTCCAGCGCGCCGCAGATGTCGGCCATCTCGTTGGCCAGCGCCAGGTTCACGGCGCGGAAGATGTTCTCGTACAGCTTGGTCAGCTCCGCCGCCTCCGGGGAGCTCACCAGGTACACCGAGTCGGTGAGGTCGCCGATGACCCGCGCCGCCCGCGCCGAGCACTCGGGGGTGACGCCGCCGACGATGCGCGGGGTGTGCCGCTGCGAGTGGTCGTGGTTGCCGGGGTCGATGCGCTCCGGGCTGAACGCCACGTGCACCTGGCTGCCGACGGCCAGCCCGCGCCGCCGCAGCGGTTCCACCAGCAGTTCCCGCGTGGTGCCGACGAACGTCGTGGAGGTGAGGATGATCGTCTGCCCCGGGCGGGCGTGCGCCACCGCGGTCGCGCAGGCGGACCGCAGCGCCGCCAGGTCCGGGCTCCGCTCGTCGTCCACCGGGGTCGGCACGCACACCACGACGGTGTCGGCCTCGGCCAGCGCGGACGGGTCCTCGGCGAGCCGCAGCGTCCCGTCGCCGAGCGCCTCGTGCAGCACGGCCCGCTCCCCCTCCGGCAGGTCCACGTCCCCGTCGGCGATGTCCCGCAGCCGCTGCTCGCTGATGTCGACGCCGACGACGCGGGAGCGGCGGGCGGCGAGCCCGCAGGCGGTGGGCAGCCCGACGTACCCGAGTCCGAGGATCACCACCGCTTCCTGCCGGGTGCCCGGCAGCGGGGCGTCGAGCCCGGCGACGCGGCGGACCGCGTCCTCCTCCGACCGGTCCTGGTAGGCCACCAGCCGATCGGACAGCTGGCGTTCCCGCCCGTTGACCGCCAGCGCGAGGTGATGCTGGGTCACGTTTCCTCCCCCGGTTGCGCGTGTCCCCCTGCCGGGCCCGGGGCGTGCTCCGCCCGCCGGTGCCCGGTGTCGCCGCGTCCGGCGCGGCGGTCTCGGCCCCCACCTCGATCCGCCGCGCCGGTCGGTTCGCTGCGGGCTTCAGACTCGCAGCTCAGCGGGCCCGGACCGCTCCCCCAACGGCGGTAGCGCCCCTACCGAAACCGCAGGATTCCCGAGTCGGCGGCGAGCACGTGCCGGACGCGCTTCGCATCGAGCCGCAGCGTCCCGTCCCGGTCGCCGACGTAGGTCCGGGGCAGCGCGTGCGTCCCGGACGACGCGGAGCGCCAGATGGCGCAGCCGTACCCGTAGCCCGCTTCGCGGACGGCGGCGACGACGGCCGCGTCCACCGCGCCGTACGGGTAGCAAAAGCCGTCCACCGGTTGCCCGGAGATGGCCTGCAGCACCGGGCGGCTCTTGCCGACCTCCGCGGCGAGCTCCGCCGGTTCGAGCTCGGTGAGCCTGCGGTGCTGCACGCTGTGCGAGCCGATCTCCATCCCGGCGGCGGCGACCTCCGCGACCTGTTCCTCGGTCATCAGCGGTTTCCGCGGGCCCGCCGGGTCCCACCGGTTGTGCCCGCCGAGCATCCCGGAGATCACGAACACCGTCGCCGTCCAGCCGAAGCGCCGCAGCAGCGGGTGCACCACCTCGGCGAAGTCGGTGTAGCCGTCGTCGAAGGTCAGCCCCACCAGCCCGCGGGCCCGCCCGGCCCGCCGCGCCGCCAGCAGCTCCCGCATGGACACCCCGGTGCAGCCGCGGGCCCGCAGCCAGCGCAGCTGCCGCTCGAAGCGCGCCGGGTCCACGGTCACCAGGTACGGGTCGTCGGTGTACTCGGACACCGAGTGGTACATCAGCACGTACGGGAACGAGTGCGGTACCCGCTGCCGGGTGGCTGTGCGCTCTGTCCGGGTCATCGCCGGCCGCCTTCCTCGTCGCGGTCCTCGGCGGACCGTCGCACGGCGCGGGCGGGCGCGGACCGGTCGCGCGGGTGAGTTCCGGTACCGCAGATGCACGAGGCGCCTCGGGGATACTGGTCCGGGTCCAGGTGATGCCGAGCAGCGGGAGCGATGCCGTGGCGCAGCGGGAAGCCGAGAACGAACCCGTCACGAGCGGGGTGCCCGCGCTGGTCGGTTCGCTGAGCGAACTGCCGTCGATCGTGCTCTCCACCGACGCGGTCGACGAGGTCGTGTGGGAGACCGCGATGCTGGCGGTGCGCGCGCACGAACCGACCGGCTCGTGCGGGGTCACGGTGCTGCGCGACGGGCACCCGGTGTCGCTGGTGCCGCACCTCGCCGAGCACAACGCGCTGGAGCAGTCGCAGTACGCGGCCGGGACCGGTCCGGTGCCGGAAGCCCTGGCCTCCCGGTCCGCGGTCGTGGTCGTGGTCGCCGACACCGCCGACGAGCCGCGCTGGCCGGAGTTCGCGGCGGCGGCCGCCGAGCAGGGCGTCGGGTCCTGCTGCGCGGCGCCGATGTTCGTCGGGGACCGGCCGCTCGGCGTGGTCAGCTACTACGCGGAGGCGCCGCACTCCTACGACGAGGACTTCCTGCTGGGCAGGCTCATCGCCGACCTGGCCGCCACCGGGCTGTGGTGCCTGCTCAAGCACGCCGACAAGCAGCAGCTGAGCGACCAGCTGCAGCAGGCGCTGACCTCGCGCGCCGAGATCGACCAGGCCAAGGGGATCCTGATGGCGCAGCGCGGCTGCACCGCGGACGAGGCGTTCGTCCTGCTGCGGGAGCAGAGCCAGCGGCACAACGTGAAGCTGCGCGAGGTCGCCGCCCGCGTCGTCCGCCGCACCACCGGCGGTGCCTGATCACCGGTCCGCCGCGCGCTGATCGGTAGGATCGGGCGAATCCCCCAGCCGGTCGCGCACCGGCCGACCAGCACGCGAGGAGTTGAGCAGTGGCCGCGGCCTCCCGCCCCGACACCGAGGACCAGGACGAGCGGGACGAGCCCCCGGCGCGGCACGCGGGGGTGCGCGACCTGATCGCCGCCTACCCGTGGCTGCCGATCCCGGTGGGACTGCTGCTGAGCGCGTTCGGCGTGTGGTGCTTCGCCGGGCTCGCCGAGCAGGTCTACCAGGGCGGGCCGGTGCTGCGGGTGGACGAGCACCTGCTGCGGGTGTCGCTGGGGCTGCGGTCCGGTCTGCTGGTCGGGGCGCTGTCGGTGCTGACCTGGCTCGGGGACGTGCTGGTGGTGCTGCCGGTGAGCCTGGCGATCGGGGTGCTGATCGGCCTCACCCGGAAGCGGTGGGGGCCGCTGGTGCTGCTGGCGGTGTCCTCAGCCGGGACGGGCCTGGCCGTGTACCTTTTCAAGATCATGATCGCGCGGCCGCGGCCGCAGGTGGTGGACGCGCTCGTCGTCGAGGACGGTTTCGGCTTCCCGTCCGGGCATTCGGCGCACGCGGCGGCTTTGTACCTGATGTTGGGCGCGTTCGGGCTGCGGCTGCTGCGCTCCCGCTGGGCGCGCGGCGCGGTGTTCGCCGGAGCGGTCCTCGCGGTCGTGATCACCGGGTTCAGCCGGGTGGTGCTGGGGGTGCACTCGCCGACCGACGTGCTGGCGGGCTGGGCGCTGGGGGCGTCGTGGACGGTGCTGCTGCTGAGCCTGTGGCTGTCCGGGGAACACCTGCCCCGCTTGATCGACGCCCTGGTCGCCCGCAAGCGACCCCGGTGAACTCGTCCGGCCCGAAGCCGCGGCGGGCGGTCAGATCGTCCAGGTGTCGTTGCCGGTGAGCAGCCGCTGGAGGTCCGGCGGATCGTTCTCCGCGGCGGCCGCGACCTGGGCCCGGGCCGCGTCGTCGTAGGTGGGGCGGGAGACCGCGCGGAACACCCCGGTCACCGTCGGGTCCAGGTCCACCCCGCCCAGCCGGGACAGCGCGTAGGCGAACGAGCTGTCCGCCCGCTCGGCGTCGTGCACCACGACGTCCCCGGCGTCCACCGCGTCGTGCTCGGCGATCCGCAGCTCGCCCTCCGGCCCGCGCACCACCGCCTGCCGCGCGCTCTCCGGGCCGAACACGATCGGCTCGCCGTGGCGCAGCGGGATGAGCCGCCGCTGCTTCTCCTCCGCGTCCTTGAGCACGTCGAACGCGCCGTCGTTGAAGATCGGGCAGTTCTGGTAGATCTCCACCAGCGCGCTGCCCCGGTGCTCGGCGGCGGCCCGCAGCACCTCGGTGACGTGCGCCCGGTCCGAGTCGAGGGTGCGGGCCACGAAGCTCGCCTCCGCGCCCAGCGCCAGCGACACCGGGTTGAACGGCGTGTCCAGCGACCCGGCGGGCGTGGACTTGGTGACCTTCCCGACCTCGGAGGTCGGCGAGTACTGGCCCTTCGTCAGCCCGTAGATCCGGTTGTTGAACAGCAGGATCTTCAGGTTCACGTTGCGCCGCAGCGCGTGGATCAGGTGGT
The DNA here is from genome assembly GCF_020176775.1 of Saccharopolyspora sp. 6M. Taxonomy (NCBI): domain Bacteria; kingdom Bacillati; phylum Actinomycetota; class Actinomycetes; order Pseudonocardiales; family Pseudonocardiaceae; genus Saccharopolyspora; species Saccharopolyspora sp. 6M. Next base: position 7,340 of record NZ_JAIUJZ010000236.1, on the reverse strand, counting down.
TGCCGCCGATGGACAGCGCGTCGCCGTCCCCGGTCACCACCCACACCGACAGGTCGGGCCGCTGGGTGGCGAGCCCGGTGGCGATGGCCGGGGCACGGCCGTGGATGGAGTGCATCCCGTAGGTGTTCATGTAGTACGGGAACCGGCTGGAGCAGCCGATGCCCGAGATGAACACGATGTTCTCCCGCTTGAGCCCCAGCGTCGGCAGGAAGCTCTGCACCGCGTTGAGCACGATGTAGTCCCCGCAGCCGGGGCACCACCGCACCTCCTGGTCGGACTTGTAGTCCTTCGCGGTCTGCTTCTCGTCGCTGGTGGGCACGCCGTGCAGGCCGCCCAGCTCCGGCAGTCCGAGGTCCGTGGTGGTCACGCAGACACCCCTCGCAGCACATCGGTGAGCACGTTCTGGAGTTCTTCCGCCTGGAACGGCAGGCCCGCGACCTTGGTGTGGCTGTGCACGTCCACCAGGAAGCGGGCGCGCAGCAGCATCGCGAGCTGGCCGAGGTTCATCTCCGGCACGATCACCCGGTCGTAGCGGTGCAGCACCTCGCCGAGGTTCGCCGGCATCGGGTTCAGGTAGCGCAGGTGCGCCTGCGCGATCGGCATGCCGAGTCCGCGGACGCGGCGGCAGGCGGCGCCGATCGGCCCGTACGAGGAGCCCCAGCCGAGCACCAGCACCCGGGCCTCGCCGGACGGGTCGTCCACCGCCAGCTCCGGCACCTCGACGCCGTCGACCTTCGCCTGGCGCAGCCGCACCATCCGGTCGTGGTTGTCCGGGTCGTAGGAGATCGCGCCGGAGCCGTCGGCCTTCTCCAGCCCGCCGATGCGGTGCTCGGTGCCCGGGGTGCCCGGCACCGCCCACTCGCGGGCCAGGGTCTCCGGGTCGCGCACGTACGGCCAGAACTCGCCGGAGCCGTCCGGCGCGTTCGGTCCGGTCGCGAACCGCACCCGCAGGTCCGGCAGCGCGGTGATGTCCGGGATCAGCCACGGTTCGGAGCCGTTGGCGACCGCGCCGTCGGACAGGAGCAGCACCGGGGTGCGGTAGGCCAGCGCGATCCGGGCGGCTTCCAGCGCCACCTCGAAGCAGTCCGCCGGGGAGCGCGGGGCCAGCACCGGCACCGGGGATTCGCCGTTGCGGCCGTGCAGCGCCTGCAGCAGGTCGGCCTGCTCGGTCTTGGTGGGCAGCCCGGTGGAGGGGCCGCCGCGCTGGATGTCGCAGACGAGCAGCGGCAGTTCCAGGGTGACCGCGAGCCCGATGGTCTCCGACTTCAGCGCCAGGCCCGGCCCGGAGGTGGTGGTCACCCCCAGCGAACCGCCGAAGGAGGCGCCGAGGGCGGCACCGACCCCGGCGATCTCGTCCTCGGCCTGGAAGGTGGTGATGCCGAAGTTCTTGTGCTTGGCCAGCTCGTGCAGCACGTCCGAGGCCGGGGTGATCGGGTAGGTGCCGAGGAACACCGGCAGCCCGCTGCGCTGCCCGGCCGCGACCAGCCCGTAGGCGAGCGCCGCGTTCCCGGTGATCTGCCGGTAGGTGCCCTTCGGCAGCGTCGCGGGCGCCACCTCGTAGGTGACCGCGAACGCCTCGGTCGTCTCGCCGTAGTTCCAGCCGGCGCGGAACGCGAGCACGTTCGCCTCGGCGATGTCGGGCTTCTTCGCGAACTTCTCCCGCAGGAACCGCTCGGTGCCCTCGGTGGGCCGGTGGTACATCCAGGAGAGCAGGCCGAGCGCGAACATGTTCTTGGCCCGTTCGGCGTCCTTGCGCCCCACCCCGGCCGGTTCGGCCGCGCCGCGGGTCAGCTCCGCCATCGGCACCAGGTGGACCACGTACGGTTCGAGCTCGCCCGATTCGAGCGGGTTCTGCGCGTAGCCGACCTTGGTGAGGTTCCGCTTGGTGAACTCGTCGGTGTTGACGATGAGGGTGCCGCCGGGCGGCAGGTCGCCGAGGTTCGACTTCAGCGCCGCCGGGTTCATCGCGACCAGCACGTCGGGCCGGTCGCCGGGGGTGAGGATGTCGTAGTCGGCGAAGTGCAGCTGGAAGCTGGAGACCCCGGGCAGCGTGCCCGCGGGAGCCCGGATCTCGGCCGGGAAGTTCGGCAGCGTCGCCAGGTCGTTGCCGAAGGCCGCCGCTTCCGAGGTGAAGCGGTCGCCGGTGAGCTGCATGCCGTCGCCGGAGTCGCCCGCGAAGCGGATCACCACGCGGTTGAGCTTGCGCGGCGGTTCCCCCGCGCTGTTCGAGGCCGGACCGGCCTCCGGTCGCTGCGGAGGCTGGTGCCCGTTCGTACTCACACCTGCACCCGTTCCCCTTCCGGCCGCGGGCCAGCCCGCGAGCCTCTCGGCCGCCCTGTGACGCACGATACAGCTCGGCGTGGTGTTCCTACGCCGATCACCCGGAGGACTCAAGGGCGAGACGCGCTCGGCGAGCCGGTCGACGTGAATTCCGCAGCTGTTCTCCGCGCGTCTTCCCGGCGACGATTCACTACTCCCGGGTAAAACAAGAGCGCCCTTGCGGCGAAACGGCGCGGGCCCACCCGCTCCCGATCAGGACGCCCCGGCGGAAGGCACCCTCCCCGCCCGATTCCCGCCGGGCCGAAACCTCGCGCGGAATGGTCCAGCGCACCGTCACCGACCGGTCACCCGTGGTGAGTCCGCGGCGCGACACCCCGGCATTCCGGAGCGACACGCCGCACGATACCGGCATCGGCGGACATCTCGGGCCCGACGGCATTCGGCCGCCGCCGAGCACTCGGGCGGCAGCCCGCGCGGCACTCCACCCGCCCCGCCCGCGACCTGCCGCGAAGCCGTCCGGTCCGGACGCCCGGCACACCTCGGCGGGCGCCGCGGCGCCGCTGCACCGACCGACGCATCGCGCGCCACCGGCGGGACGATCGATCCACGGCGACCGGCCCTCCGCCAACGCTCCGGCGGGTCCGGCGGCACCATTCCGGAGAGCATCGCGGGAATTCGATTCGAACCGACCGGAACGCTCCGCGGCACGGTCGTTCCGGCGCATTTATCTCGCATTTCCACAATTGCCCCGACTCCTCGACCAGAATACGATCCGACCCCTCGACCGCGGGCCAGGACAATAACGCCGCGCGACCATTCAGCCGGGGCCGCGAGAACGTCCACGAGAAGAGTCGCGCAATTGATCGGTGTGACGCCGATCATTCCCCCGAAGTAGGAACCGGGGAGCGGCCGCCTTAGTACCAACGAGTGAAGTCGTTAGTAGGTAGCGCTGCGCGGGCGCACCGCGGAAAGCGAACGACCCGGCCACCCCCACGGCCGGGTCGTCCACGAACGTTCGGGAACCGGATGCTCCGGTCAGGCCCCGGGCAGGCCCAGCAGGGCCGCCACGCAGGTCGCCAGATCCCCCGTCCGGCTCCACACCAACTCCCCCGGCGCCGCGGTGGCGGCGGGCATGATCCGCGCCGCGCGGCACTCGTCCTGACCGAAGATCCACAGCACGTCCATGCAGGTCGCGGTGTCCCGCCAGCCGACCAGACCGCCGATCTCCCCCTCGTCGTCCGCGACGGCGCGGAAGGACCACCCCGCCGCTCGCAGGTCGTTGAGACCCGCCAGCTCCGGGTAGGCTCGCACCGCGGACGCCGCCACACCCCCCTTCGTCGTGTCCTCTCCCGCGCCGTCCGGGCGGGAATCGAGGAATGCGCGCCGATTCTCAGCTGCTGATCGCATAGGCTGACAGTGGACCGAAATCGGATATCGGAGTGCCACACAATCGCCACACCCGCCGAGTTCCGATTGCCCTCCCGCGGCCGATCAGGTTTCGTGAGCGGGGCGTACAAGGGGGAAGACAGCATGACGCACGGAAACGGCATGGAAACCGACCTCGCACCGGAGGGTCCCGGCGACGACGTCGAAACCGACAATCCGACTCGGATCGGTTCCCGCATCGCCGAACTCCGCAAGATCCACGGCGTGACGCAGCGGGCGCTGTCGGTGCGGGCGGCGGTCTCCTATTCGCTGCTGCGCAAGGTGGAGCGCGGTGAGCGCGCGGCCAGCCACTCGTTCGTGGCCGCCGTCGCGCGAGCGCTGTCCATCAACATCACCGACCTCACCGAGCAACCGCACCACAGCCGCCTCGCCGGGCCGTCCTCGGACCAGGCGGGCGTGCCCGCGCTGCGCCAGGCGCTGGTCGAGGGCGACGACCCGCAGCTGGACACCGACCCGCGCAGCATCGCCGACCTGCGCGCCGATGTGGCCCGGATCAAGGAGTGGGACCGGCGGACCCGGCACGCCGAGGCGGTGCAGGCGCTGCCCGACGTGCTCCGGCACCTGCACCACGCGGTGCGGGCGCACCCGGACGTCCCCGCGGTGCACGAACTGCTCGCGACCGCGTACTCCTACACGATGATCGCGTTGTACCGGCTGGGGCACCTCGACCTGTGCCACCTGGCCGACGAGCGGGCGCGGGCCGCCTCCGCCCGCGGCGCGGACCCGGTGCGCGGTTCGGTGGCCGAGTGGAACCACGCGCTGGTCCTGCTGTTCGACGGCTCCTACAACGCCGGGCTGCGCTCCCTGGACCGGTCGCTGGGCCTGATCGGGTCGGAGCCGGAGACCCCGGCGACCTCCGCGGTGCGCGGCGCGGTGCACCTGCGCGCCGCGATCATGGCCGCGCGCACCGCCGACGCCGACCTCGCCGACGAGCACCTGCGGGAGGCCCGCGCGATGGTCGTCGACGGCCAGGACGAGGCCAACCACTACGGCACCAAGTTCGGTGCCACCAACGTCGACATCCACGGCGTCGCCGTACCGGTCGAGCTCGCCGACGGCACCACCGCGGTCACCAGGGCCGCCACCGTGGAGCTGCCCGAGCACACCGCGCCGAGCCGCAGCGGGCACTACTGGATCGACCTCTCCCGGGGCTGGCTGCTGCACGGCGACCGGCGGCGCTCGCTGGAGTGCCTGCAGACCGCGCGGCGGATCGCGCCGCAGCTGACCCGGTACCACCCGCAGGTGCACGAGACGGTGCAGTCGCTGGCCGCCAGCGACGCCCGCTCCACGAACAGCCTGTCCCACTTCGCCGCCTGGTGCGGCATCCGGCGGTGAGCGGCACCGTGCTCGACGACGGCAGACCCGTGCTGTACGCACTCGCGATGGGCTCGCCCGCGGCGCGCGACGTGGGGCGGCTGGTGGAACTCGCGCAGGCCGACGGGTGGGAGGTGTGCGTCGTCACCTCCCCCGACGGCAGGCGGTTCCTCGACGTCGAGGCGCTGGCCGCGAAGACCGGGCACCCGGTGCGCAGCGAGTACAAGGACCCCGCCGCGGCCGACGAACTGCCGCCCGCGGACGGCATGATCGCCGCGCCGATCACCTGCAACAGCCTCGCGAAGTGGGCGGCGGGCATCTCCGACACGCTGCCGCTGGGGCTGCTGGTGGAAGCCGTCGGCAAGCGGCAGCCGGTGGTGGCGATGCCGTTCTCCAACCGGGCGCAGATCGCGTTCCCCGCCGTGCGGGAGGCGATGCGCAGCCTCGGCGGCTGGGGCGTCGAGGTGCTCGCCGGGCCCGACGTCTACGAGCAGCACGAGCCCGGCACCGGTGCGGCCCACCTGCACCGGTTCCCGTGGGAACTGGCGTGGCGCACCTTCCTCGCGCATCCCTGGCAACCGGCCCGCTGACCACGCCGGGCGGGTCGCCGCGCCCGCACCCCCACCGCGCCTAGACTCGCGCCGCGCCGGACGTCCACCGGCCGCCGTCGACGAGGGGGAACGGGTGCCAGCGCCGACCGAGCAGCCCACGTGCGCCGCGACCGGCGGGGAGAACACCGGGCCACCGCCGTTCGCGCGCGGGCCGGTGCTGCTGCTCGCCGGACTCGCCGCGCTGCTGCTGCTCCTGGTCAGCGGGCGCTACGGGTACCTGTCCGACGAGCTGTACTTCATCGCCGCCGGGAAGCACCACCTGGACTGGGGCTACATGGACCAGCAGCCGCTGGTGCCGCTGCTGGCCGCCGCGATCGACGCCGTCGCGCCCGGTTCGCTGCTCGCGCTGCGGCTGCCCGCCGCGCTGATCGCCGCGTTCGGCATCGCGGGCACCGCGCTGCTCGCCCGCGAGCTCGGCGCGGACCGGCGCGCCCAGGTGATCGCCGCCGCCGCGTGCGCGCTGTCGCCGTGGCTGCTGCTGAGCGGGCACTGGCTGGCCGCCGCGACGCTGGAGCCCGCGCAGTGGCTCGCGCTGCTGTGGCCGGTGGCGCGGTGGGTCCGGCTGCACCGGGCCGGGATCCGGCGGGACCGGCTGCTGCTGCTCGCCGGGGTGGTCGCCGCCGTCGGGGTGCAGACGAAGTTCCAGATCGTGCTGCTGTGCGCGGCGCTGCTGCTCGGGGTGCTGATCTCCGGCCCGCGCGAGCTGCTGCGGCGCCCCGCGCTGTGGGCCGGTGCGCTGCTCGCCGCGGTGGCGGCCGCACCGGCGCTGGCCTGGCAGATCGCGCACGGCTGGCCCGCGGTGGACATGGCGGGCGTGGTGGGTGGTGAGACCGACCGGCTCCTGCTGCTGCCCGCGGTGCTGCTCTACGCCGGGCCCGTGGTGGGGGCCGCGCTGTGCTGCTTCGGGACGTGGTGCCTGCTGCGGGACGAACGGCTGCGGCCCGTGCGGTTCCTCGGCTGGGCGGTGCTGCTGCTCGCCGCGTTCCACCTGCTGGCCTCGGGACGGCCGAACTACCTCTCGGGGCTCTACGGCCTGTTGTTCGCCGCGGGCGCCGTCGGTCTCCGGCACCGGCGGACCGCGCGGTGGTCGTGGGTGGTGGGGCCCGCGTTCGCGGTCTCGGCGGTGCTGCCGCTGGCGCTGCTGCCGCTCGCCCCGCTGCCGGTGGCGGCCCGGCACCCGCAGCTGGCCCCCTACAGCCGGATGTACGAGACGGGGTGGCCGGAGCTCACCGCGACCGTCGCGGCCGCCTACCGCTCGCTGCCGCCGGAGCAGCGGCGGCGGACCGCGCTCGTCGCCGAGACCTACCACCTGGCGGCGGCGCTCGACGTGCTCGGGCCGGCGGCCGGGCTGCCTCCGGTGCACAGCCCGAACCGCGGGTACTGGTACTTCGGTGCTCCGCCGGACGGCGCCACGGTGTTGCTGTACGTGGGGGCCGCCGAGCCGCTCGCGCCGCACTTCGCCGAACGCACTCCGATCGCGCGGGTGCGGACCGGGCCGGTGGTGAACCTCGCGCAGGGCGTGTCGGTGCTCCGGTACTCGGACCCGGTGCGGCCGTGGTCCCGGCTGTGGCCGCTGATCCGCACCGGCTGATCGGAAGGCGCGTCCGCCGGGCGGGCTCGGGCGGCGGGTGACCGGGGGCCGGGGGGGGGGCAACGAGCGGCGCGGGCGCGCCACGCGCGGGGCGCCGG
>NZ_JAIUJZ010000235.1:0-15741 GCF_020176775.1 Saccharopolyspora sp. 6M | reverse complement strand
GGTCTCTCCCCCCTCCCTCTTCCCCGGGGGGGGGGGGGGGGGGGGGGGGGGGGGGGGGGGGCGGCGCCCCCCCCCCCCCCCCCCCCCCACGTCGGCCCGCGCGTCCCCGGCCCGGGCGATCTCGTCGAGCACCGCGAGCTGGTCCGGGGTGGGGCGGGTCCGGAAGTCGGCGAGGAACGCGGCCGAGTCCTCCCGCGCGGTGACGACCATCGCGTCCAGCGCGACGACCAGTTCGTCGCCGTCGCGCAGCTCGACGTCCCGCTCGGTCGGCCGCACCCGCAGCCACATCCGGGCGGCGGGCCCGCACACCGGGTCCTCGCGCAGCCCGCGCACCGCGGCCACGCCTTCGTCGCCGGTGTGCTCCAGCAGCCACAGCGCGCCGAGCCGCACCTCCGGGTCGTCGACCCGGCGCAGCAGGTCGGCGAGTTCCACGGCGGCCGCCGCCCGGCCGCGCACCCCGACCCAGCCCGCGACGACCTCGTCCACCACGTCCGCCGGGCCGCCCGGCAGCGCGAGCACCACCACCTCGGCGGGCAGCGCGATCGCCTCCTCCACCGTCGGGGCGACGAAGCCGTACCCGCGCAGCGAGCCGTGCGCGGCCCACACCCCCAGCGGCAGCAGTTCCACCACCGCGCGGTCCGCCGATCCGGGCGCGAACGCCTCGATGCGCTCCAGCAGTTCCGGCAGGTCGGTGCGGTAGCGGCGCAGCACGCCCAGCGCCTCCCAGAGCCGCAGCACCCGGTCCACCACCCGCGCCACCGCGGGCCGGGCATCGGCCCGGTCGGTGATCGCGTGCAGCACCAGGCCCACCACTTGCTCGACCGGCACCGCGCCGGTGTTGGTGTAGAGCGCGCTGAGCACGCCCTGCACCAGCTCCGGGAACGCGTCCTCGCCGTCGAGCAGCCCGTCCAGCAGCTCGGCGTCGTCCCCGGCCACCTCGTCGAGCAGCACGAACGATTGCCACAGCCGCGTCCACAGCACGCCCGGTTCGGCCAGCAGCGGGGTGCTGATCGCGCTGCGCACCACCCGGTCGTCGATGATTCGCACCAGGTGCGCGCGATCCGCCCACGCCGCGGTGGCCGGCGCCAGGTCCGGCTCGCAGTCCAGCTCCGCGGCCAGCTCCGTCCCGTCGCCGAGCTCGCGGCCGGTGCCGGTCCAGCGCAGCAGCGCGGCCATCCGCGCGATGATCGGAGTGCCCGCCGCTTCGGCGTCCGGCGTCGCGCCGTCGGGGATGCGCATCGGTGGCAGCCAGTGCACCGGGACGGGCAGCGGTTCCCGGTCGGCCCGTTCCTCGACGGCGCGCAACACGGCCCGGTCCAGCTCGATCTCGCCGTCGTCCACCGCGGCGACGAACCGGGCGAACTCGCCCTCCGCACCGAGGTCGACGCCGTGCTCCCGCGCGGCCAGCGACCAGAACTTCTCCGGTCCCCACTCGGCGGGTTCGGCCATCGCCGCCAGGAAGGCGGGCACGGCCTCGTCGATCGCCGCGTGCAGCGCGGGCACCGGGTCGCTGCCGGACATCAGCAGCCGTTCCTCGGCGAGGAAGTCGATCCAGTCGTGCAGGAGTGCGGGCACCGCCGCCCAGCGGGGCAGCACCAGGTGCCGGGGCACCACCTCGGTGAGCACCCGCACCAGGTCGGGCGCGGTCCAGCGGGCGAGCAGCCCGTCCCGCGCGCACTTGTCCCGCAGCAGCACGCCGAGCAGGTCCGGCGCGTCGGGGCGCGCGCCGAACCGCCCGGACAGCGCGGCGGCGGCCGCGGCGAAGCCCTCCACCTCGCCGTGCAGGAAAACGGTGCGCATCGCTTCGCCCTTCGCCGCGGCCGGTACCGGATGTGATCGAGGGTAGGGAGCGGGCGTTGATCACTCCGGCAGCACACGCCCCGGCGTGTCGGCCCGGCGCGCCCGGTGCTCGCCCGCGACGCGGTCGTCCGAGGTCACGGCGATCGGGTGCGCGGCGGAAAACCGATTGTTCACCCACCCGAGTCGCACTAGCGTTCGCCGCATGCGGATCCGGGAGTTCGTCGAGGCCGACTGGCCCGAGGTGTGGCCGATCCTCCGCGAGGTGGCGCGCGCGGGCGAGACGTTCTGCTACGAGCGGGACCTGTCCGCCGAGCAGGCCCGCGAGCTCTGGCTGGAACGGCCGCCGGGCCGCACCACCGTCGCCGAGGTCGACGGGCGGGTGCTGGGCACCGCCAAGATGGGGCCGAACCGGGCGGGCCCCGGCGCGCACGTGTCCACCGCGAGCTTCATGGTCGCCGCGGAGGCGCGCGGCGGAGGCGTCGGCGGCGGGCTGTGCGCGGACGCCCTGTCCTGGGCGCGCGGCGCCGGCTACGCGGGGATGCAGTTCAACGCGGTCGTCGAGTCGAACCGGTCGGCCGTCGCGCTCTACGAGCGGCTCGGCTTCGCGGTGATCGGCACCGTGCCCGGCGCGTTCGAGCACCCCGAGCTGGGCCGGATCGGCCTGCACGTCATGTACTGCCCGTTCTGATCCCCGGTTCTGATTTCTCGTTCTGATACCCCGTTCTGATCCCTCGTTCTGATCCAGGAGTGCTCGTGCCCGTCGAACGCCCCGCCCCGCCGACGACCGGCGCCGAACGACCGATGCTGCGCTCCTACCTGGACTTCCACCGGGCGACGCTGGCGATGAAGTGCGACGGCCTCGGCGACGAGGACCTGCGCAGGCGCGCGTCCCCGCCGTCCGAGCTGAGCCTGCTCGGCCTGCTGCGGCACCTGGCCGAGGTCGAGCGGGCCTGGTTCCGCCGCACCATCGCGGGCGAGGACGTCCCGCTGGTGTGGTCCGCGGACGGGGACTTCCAGGCCGCCTACGACCCGAGCGGCTGCACCGGGGCGGAGGCGTTCGCCGCGTGGCGCGCCGAGGTCGAGCACTCCCGCCGCATCGAGCGCGAAGCCGAGTCCCTCGACGTCGTGGCCCGCGACCCGCGCTCCGGCACCGACGTCTCGCTGCGCCTGGTGCTGCTGCACCTGATCCACGAGTACGCCCGCCACAACGGCCACGCCGACCTCCTCCGCGAAGCCATCGACGGCACCACCGGCGCCTGATCCGGCTATTCGGGGGCCATGTCGACGAAGCGGCTGTAGTGCAGCTGGTGGGCGACGGTGATGGTGGCCTGGGGGCCGGCGCGGTGCTTGGCCAGGATGAGGTCGGCCTCGCCCATCCGGGGGTCGTCGCGTTCGAACGCGTCCGGCCGGTTGATCAGGATCACCATGTCCGCGTCCTGTTCCAGGGAACCGGATTCACGCAGGTCCGAGAGCTGCGGGCGCTTGTCGGTGCGCTGTTCGGGACCTCGGTTCAGCTGGGAGATCGCGACGACGGGGACTTCCAGCTCCTTGGCGAGCAGCTTGAGGTTACGGGAGAACTCCGAGACCTCCTGCTGCCGGGATTCGACGCGCTTGCCGGAGGTCATCAGCTGCAGGTAGTCCACGACGACCAGCTGGATGTCGGCGCGCTGCTTGAGCCGCCGCGCCTTCGCGCGGATCTCCATCATGGTCAGGTTCGGCGAGTCGTCCACGTACAGCGGCGCCTCGCTGATCTCGCTCATCCGCCGCGCGAGCCGCGTCCAGTCGTCGTCGGTCATGCGGCCACCGCGCATGTCGCCGAGCCGGATGCGCGCCTCCGCGGAGAGCATGCGCATCACGATCTCGGTCTTGCCCATCTCCAGGGAGAAGATGACGCTGGCCAGGCCGTGCTTGATCGACGCGGTGCGGGCGAAGTCCAGCCCGAGCGTGGAGTTGTGCGTGGGAACCATGCCGCGCCCGGCGAGGTACAGGTGGTCGGGGGCGTCGACCTCGACGCAGCGCACCGGCACGCTCGGCACCTCCCGGACGGCGACGACGCGGCGCGGCGGCTCGGCCCGGTCCTGCCGGGCCTCCTTGTGCTCGGCGTTCTTCGCGGGCAGCCGGAACACCTCGTCGGGGCCGCTGTCGAACACGATCGCCACCCGGTCGAAGCCGCCGTGCGCGGAATCCGCGATCCGGGTGCCGCAGGTGTAGCCGAGGCCGAGCAGCAGCTCCCGCACCCGCACCGAGAGCGGCTCGCTGATCTCCAGCCGCAGCCTGCCGTCGGCGTCGACGGAACCGGCGGCGTCGAGCAGTCCGGCCAGCAGCGCGCGGCGCTGATCCTCGCTGGCGCGCAGGTACGCGGACGGCAGGTCGTGGTCGTCCCAGGCGCCGAACCGGGCGAGCGCGGCGGGGATGTCCACGCCGAACTCGGGTTTCAGGGCGTCCTGTTCCGCGGCGCCCTCCTCTGCGGGGTACTCGACGACGGCGCCGACGGTCGTGACCTCGGCGTCCGCGGGTTCGGCGGCGTGCGCGAGCCCGGCCAGCTCCAGCAGTTCCGGTTCACCGCGCACCGCACCGGACTCATCGCCCGCGGCGAGCCACACCCCGAGCGCGTACGGCGCCACCGGCAGCTCCCGCTGCGGCAGGCGCAATCCGGCGTGCGCGGGGAGTTCGTGGTCGGTGCCGGTGGCGGCGAGCTCGGCGGTGGTGCGGACTTGCCCGTCGGAGAGCCGCCACTGGTGCTGGGCGTCGGCGACGAGGACGCCGCCGTCGGAGAACTCGACCTCGAAGCACGGGCGGTCGGTGAGCACCTCGGTCGCGCGCAGCACCCGGATGGGCCGCCCGGACAGGCCGATCAGCTCGTCGCCGACGGCGACCTCGCCCATCGTGGTCCAGCCACCGGGGGTGGGCAGCGGGGTGTCCAGCGCGAGCGCCTTGCCGACACCGGGCCGCGCCGCGACGATGATCATCTGCCCGCCGTGCAGCCCGTTGGTGACCTCGTCGAGGTCGACGAAGCCGGTGGGGATGCCCTGGGACTGGCCGCCGCGGGAGGCGATGGCGTCGATCTCGTCCATCGTCGGCTGCAGCAGGTCTTCCAGCGCCGCGTAGTCCTCGCTGGTGCGGCGCTCGGTGACGTCGTAGATGGCGGCCTGCGCGCGGTCCACGACCTCTTCGATCGCGGAGCCCTCGGCGCCGTGGTAGCCGAGCTGCACGATGCGGGTGCCCGCTTCGACCAGCCGCCGCAGCACGGCCTTCTCCGCGACGATCTCGGCGTAGTAGCCGGCGTTGGCGGCGGTCGGCACGCTGGCGATCAGCGTGTGCATGTAGGGGGCGCCGCCGATGCGCTGCAGCTCCTGGCGGCGTTCGAGCTCGGCGGAGACGGTGATCGCATCGGCGGGTTCGCCGCGGCCGTACAGGTCGAGGACGCAGTTGTAGATGGCCTGGTGCGCGGGCCGGTAGAAGTCGTTCGGGGTCAGCACCTCGACGACGTCGGCGATGGCGTCCTTGCTCAGCATCATGCCGCCGAGCACGGACTGCTCCGCGGCCAAGTCCTGCGGGGGCTGGCGTTCGAAGCCGGAGTCCCCGTTCGACGCGGGCTGTGCGCCTCGTTCGTCTGCCAACGCCACGGGTACCCGTCACCTCCGACACCGTCACCCGCCACCGCTGCGGGCGGCCTTACTGGTCGCGCGATCCACGACGGCGTCCCCGGTGCGGGAGCCGGCCAGCGCGCACCGGCCGATCACGATCCGTCACGCGCGGGCGCGTGGGGGAAGCTAGATCGCTCGCATGGACCAGGCAAACCGAGCTGTGGACAACTATCGGGACAACCTGTGGACAGCTGGGGACAAGTCGCGGATACCTGTGTACAACTCGGCGGAACCGATGGGGACAACCTGGGGACAACCAACCAAGATCATCCGAAAACCACAGGTCAGCCCTTGTGGACTGCTTGTGGAGAAATCTGTTGAAAAACCCGCGGCGTGTCGCGGGGAAACTGCTCGTTCGGCGTGTCGGATTCGACGGCGCACGAACGAGTTCCGTGACCGTCAAGCGGACGAACGAGTGATCATCGCCGTCCGCCGCCGAACGGCGGAACCCGGCAGCGGCCGAGCGCCGCAGCACATGACCGGACGCATCGGCGGAAGCCCGGGAAGCCCGGACTCCCGCCGAACGAACGCGTACCGGGGTCAGCTCGCGGCCGACACCTGGACGTTCACCGACGCCTTGACGTCGGGGTGCAGCCGGACGTCGACCCCGTGCTTGCCCAGGGCCTTGATGTGGCCGCGCAGGTCCACCGAGCGCTTGTCCAGGTTCGGGCCACCGGCCTTGCGCACCGCGGCCACGACATCGGCGGCGGTGATCGAACCGAACAGCTTGCCCTGACCCGAGACCTTGGCGGTCAGCGTGACCGGACCGAGGTCCTGCAGCTGGGCCTTCAGCTCCTGGGCGTGCTCCAGGTTGCGGACCCGGCGGGCCTCCTGGGTGCGGCGGATCGTCTCGATCTGCTTCTGCGCGCCCTTGGTGGCGACGATGGCCAGGCCGCGCGGCAGCAGCAGGTTGCGCGCGTAGCCGTCCTTGACCTCGACGATGTCACCCGACTCGCCCAGGCCGGCCACGTCAGCAGTCAGAATGATCTTCACGACGTGTCTCCTTCTAGCGTCTCTCACGAGACCGCGGACATCCGGGACCGCGCGCCGGAGCAGCGCGGACCGGACGAGCGGTCTCGAATCAGCGGGCGGTCGAGGTGTAGGGCAGCAGCGCCATCTCGCGGGCGTTCTTCACCGCGATGGCGACGTCGCGCTGGTGCTGGCTGCAGTTGCCGGTCACCCGACGGGCGCGGATCTTGCCGCGGTCCGAGATGTACTTGCGCAGCAGCGTCGTGTCCTTGTAGTCGATGCTCTGCGCAGCGCGGTCCTTGCAGAACACGCAGACCTTCTTCTTAGGCTTGCGCACAGGCGCCTTGGCCATGGTCTTCCTCCTGGAAAGCTATTACGAGTCGAGTGAGCGCGCGGGCGTCAGAACGGCGGTTCGTCGCTGAACCCGCCGCCGGAAGAACCGGCGGGGGGAGCGGAACCCCACGGGTCGTCGGCAGGCGCGGACTGGCCGCCGCCACCACCGAAACCACCGCCGCCGCCACCGCGGCTGACCTTGTTCACCTTGGCGGTCGCGTACTTCAGGGAGGGCCCGATCTCGTCGACCTCGAGCTCGACGACGGTGCGCTTCTCGCCTTCCTTCGTCTCGAAGGAACGCTGGCGCAACCTGCCCTGCGCGATGACCCGCATGCCGCGGGTCAGCGTCTCGGCCACGTTCTCCGCGGCCTGGCGCCAGATGTTGCAGCGCAGGAACAGCGCCTCGCCGTCCTTCCACTCGCCGGACTGGCGGTCGAAGGTGCGGGGCGTCGAGGCGATCGTGAAGTTCGCCACGGCGGCACCGGAAGGTGTGAAGCGCAGCTCCGGGTCGGCGGTGAGGTTGCCGACCACCGTGATTACCGTTTCACCGGCCATCGCCTGGACTCCGTCCTTGACATGCGGGGTCTCTTGACATGCGGGTCACCTGAAGTGCGGATCGCCGCCAACGGACCGGACGAGTCCGGTCGCGGTTGCTCAGGCCGAGGCCTCGGAGCGGTTGGCGTGCTTGGTCGCCTTCGCGGCCGCGCGGGCCACGCGGGCCTCCTTGCGCGGTTCGGCGACGCGCCGCTGCACCTTGGTGCGCAGGATCGTCTCGTTCAAGTTCAGCTGGCGGTCCAGCTCCTTGATCGAGGCGGGCTCGCTGTTGATGTCCACGACGACGTAGATGCCCTCGGCCTGCTTCTCGATCTCGAAGGCGAGCCGGCGACGGCCCCACACATCGAGCTTCTCGACGCTGCCACCGTCGTTGCGGATGACCTTGAGGAAGTTTTCCAGGGACTGAGGCACGGTGCGCTCGTCCAGGCTCGGGTCGAGGATGACCATGAGCTCGTAATGACGCATGAAGACCACTCACCTCCTGTGGACTCACGGCCACGGACTTTCCGTGGCAGGAGGGTCCTTCACGAACCCGGCAAGGCTAGCAACCAGGTCCGACAGGCCGGTGAGCCGGGTACCGCCGAGGTCAGGCGCGGCGCAGCACCCAGGTGCGGACCAGCGCCGCGGTGACCCCGGCCAGCGAGATCGCCGCGATGAGCACCGGCAGCGCCACCCGGTCGCCCTGGCTCATCGGCAGCGCTTCGGCCTTGCCCGCGGCCCGGACCTCCTCGCGGGCGGCCTGCTCGGCCCGCGCCCGCTCCTGGGCGGCGGCCTGCTCCCGCAGGTCGCCGATGTTCGGCGAGAAGCCGGGGGCGGCGCCGAACTGGGCCTGCGCCCACGGCGGCAGCTGCCCGGGGAGGCCGGGCGCGCCCGAGGCGTAGCCGGGTGGCGCGACGAGGACCGGCGCACCGGTCGAGTAGCCGGGCACGCCGGGGGCGGTGGTGCCGGGCGCCGGCCGCACGCCGGTGCTCGGCGGAGCGGGCGCCGTGTGGGACGGCGGCGCGGGCTGCTCGCTGGGTTCCGGTTCGGGCGCGGGCGGCGGCGGGGCCGGCTTCTCGTGCCCGGTGACGCTCGCGCCGAAGCAGCCGAGGGCGGCGAGGTTGCGGACGTGCTTGCTGACCTCGGCGCCGCGGCCCTGCAGCGCGGCCAGGCCGTCGATGCGCGGGGTGAACTCCTGGGCGAGGGCCTTGCCGGAGAACTTCTGCTTCTCCTCGGTGACCGTGCCCAGCGAGATCGCCCCGGTGTTCTTGAACTCCTGCACGGCCTGGTCGGCGATGTCGAAGCCGAACGGGAAGACCAGCAGCGTCCCCTGCCGCACCTTGGCGTCCAGCGCGTTCGGGGAGGCGAGGATGGCCTGGCCGTACTCGCTCGACTCGGTGGTGCCCGCGCACTTGTCGATGACGAGGGAGCCCGCGGCGCTCGCGGTGCCCGCGCCGAGGAGGCTGCTCGCGGTGACGAAGGCGCCGACGGTGCCCGCGGCCAGCACCCGGCCGAGCCCGGTGCGTCCCGCGCGGCGCAGCAACGGGTTCACCTGCGGCCGCGAGCCTTCGTCCGGACGCATGGCTTCGTCACTCATGGTTCCTCCCCGCTGCACGACCCCGTGATACCCGTTCACCGCTTCTCAGGAAAATAACGTGTCGGACCGGCAAGTGGTGACGGCCCGCACACGAAAACTTCGGCAAATCCGCATTTTGGGAAACCTGAACGATTGAGCACCCGTTCGCGTCACCGCTTCGGAGCAGCGGTGGACCGGGCGGCCGGGCCCCGGCGCGCGGCACGGGCCCACCGGCGGGTGGCTACCCTGCGGACATGCTCATCGGTGCTCATGTCCGGGACGACGATCCGATCACCGCGGCCCAGGAGCGGGGCG
This sequence comes from Saccharopolyspora sp. 6M, assembly GCF_020176775.1. Taxonomy (NCBI): domain Bacteria; kingdom Bacillati; phylum Actinomycetota; class Actinomycetes; order Pseudonocardiales; family Pseudonocardiaceae; genus Saccharopolyspora; species Saccharopolyspora sp. 6M. The sequence goes on along the minus strand of NZ_JAIUJZ010000235.1, from coordinate 6,567 downwards.
CGGACGTCGTGCAGTTCTTCCTGTCCGACCCGCAGGGCTGGAAGGCCCCGAAACCGCACCCGCAGACCGCGGAGCTGCGCGACGGCGAGCTCGCGGTGTTCATCCACTCCCCGTACGTGATCAACGTGGCCTCGCTGAACAACCGCATCCGCATCCCGTCCCGCAAGGCCGTGGCGCAGCAGGCGAAGGCCGCCGCCGAGGTCGGCGCCCGCGGCCTCGTCGTGCACGGCGGGCACGTCACCAAGGACGACGACCCGGCCGAGGGCATCGCGAACTGGCGCAAGCTGTTCGAGCGTCAGGCCGACGAAGGCGGGTTCGCGGTACCGGTGCTGATCGAGAACACCGCGGGCGGGGCGAACGCGATGGCGCGCCGCTTCGACGTGCTGGCCCGGTTGTGGGACGCGGTCGGCGAGTTCGGCGCCGGGTTCTGCCTGGACACCTGCCACGCGCACGCGGCGGGTGAAGAGCTGCCGGGCATCGCGGAGCGGGTCAAGGGCATCACCGGGCGGATCGACCTGGTGCACCTCAACGACTCCCGCGACGCGTTCGGCTCCTCCCGGGACCGGCACGCCAACATCGGCGCGGGCGAGATCGACCCGGACGTGCTGGTCGCGGTGTGCGAGACGGCGGACGCACCGGTCGTGGTGGAGACCCCCGGCGACGGGCAGGCCGCGGACATCGGCTTCCTGCGGGACAAGGTGCGGGGTTGATCCGAGCCTGCGGCTAGGGTCGGCGCCGACAGCCGTCGAAGGTGCGGGACGGGTGCCCGCCCGGCAGGGAGGACACCGATGCGCGAGCAGCTCGCGGGAACCCCGGCCGGCGCGGTTCCGGGCCGCGCGGGCCGGCGCCTCACCGCCGGAGCGCTCGCGCTGCTGTGCCTGCTCACCGCGCTGGCGCTGGCGGCGGGTTACGCGAACAAGGCGCGCTGCACCGGCCCCGAGTTCGACCAGTGGGGCCGGTCCGAACCGGCCTACCAGGAGCGGGCGTACTCCGAGGTCTGCTACTCGGACGTGCAGAACCTGTGGGTGGGCCGGGACATCGACCGGCACGTCTTCCCGTACGTGCACGGCGGCATCGATGAGGACGGATCGCTGCACGGCGGCGTCGTCGAGTATCCGGTGCTGTCCGGGCTGCTGATCTGGCTGGGCGCGTTGTCCGTGCACACCGACGCCGGGTTCCTCGCCGCATCGGCGCTGCTCATGGCACCGTTCGGGGTGGCGGTGGCGTGGTGGCTGGGCCGGTTGAGCGGGTACCGGGCGCTGCTGTGGGCGTTGGCCCCGCCGCTGGTGCTGTACGCCTTCCACAACTGGGACCTGCCGGTGGTGGCGTGCGCGGTGGCCGCGGTGTTCGTGGTGCACCGCGGTGGCGCGCCGCTGCGCACCCGGGCGGTGCAGGGCGCGGTGCTGCTCGGCGCGGGGTTCGCGTTCAAGATCTACCCCGGGTTGTTCGTGCTGCCGCTGGCGCTGCACGTGCTCACCGGTGGTCGCGGCGGTGCCGAGCTGCCCGCGGGGCGGCGGTTCGACGTGCGGGGCGCGCTGGCGGTGCTGGGTGCGGCGGCGGGCACGGTGGTGCTGGCGAACCTGCCGTTCGCACTGGCCGGGTTCGAGGGCTGGTGGGCGTCGTTCGAGTTCCAGTCCCAGCGGAAGGTGGACCTGAGCACGAACTCCGTCTGGTACTGGGGTTTCCGCGGGGTCGCCGACGCCGACGGGTTCCAGCAGGTGATGGGCGTGGTCTCGCCGGTGGCGGTGCTGCTGTCGTTCGCGGCCGCGTGCCTGGCGGGGGAGTGGCTGCGGCGGCGCACCGGCACCTACCCGTGGATCCAGGTGTCGGCGGCGGCGCTGTGCGGGTTCCTGCTGCTGCACAAGGTGCACTCGCCGCAGTACACCTTGTGGTTGCTGCCGTTCTTCGTGCTGCTGCGGGTGCGCTGGGGCTGGGTGGTGGCGTACCTGCTGGCCGACCTGGCGATGGGCATCAGCATCTTCCGCTGGATGGGCGAGGGCGGCGGCATCGGGGACGGGTTCACCGCGCAGGCGCTGATGATCGGCGTGTGGGGCCGCGCGGCGCTGCTGGTCGGCCTGTTCCCGGCGTTCCTCGGGTCGACGTCCACCGTGGACGAGGACGAGCAGGAGCCGCCCGGGTCCGATGTGGAGCGGACGGTTCAGCTCACCCGTTCCCCGCGCTGAACGCCCGGCCCGACGGTCCGGGCCCAACCGCTGATCCGCCGCGCCGCACCTCTCGGCCACGGCACCACCACCCGGTCCGGGGCGCCGTCGAGGGATCCGCCCGCCGGGTCGTCCACCGCCGCGGGCCCGTGCGAACCCGCCGGGCCGAGCGCGCGGCGCACCCGGTCCGCTTCCGGGTGCAGCACCTCGTGCACGACCAGCGCGCACAGCGCGATCACCAGCACGTCGCGGATCAGCACGGCGCCCAGGAACCAGCCCTCCGGCAACCCCTTGTTGTCGGTGCCCAGGTAGTAGTACATCCGCGGCGCCCACATCGCGGCGTCCGCGACCATCCAGGTCAGCAGCCACCGCCAGCGCGGCACGGCCAGCACCGCCAGCGGAACCAGCCACAGCGAGTACTGCGGACTCCACACCTTGTTGGTCAGCAGGAACGCGGCGACCACCAGGAAGCACAGCTGCACCAGCCGGGGCCGCACCGGCGCGGCCAGCGCCAGCCAGCCGATCCCGGCGCAGGCCAGCGCGAACAGCCCCAGCGCCACCGCGTTGAGCACCACCGGTGCCTGCCCGGCGGCGAGCGGCCCGTCGAACCCGGCCCAGCCGGTGAAGTGGGCGAGCGCGTTGTACAGCGAATCCGGGTCGGCCGCGCGCGAAGTGTTGAGCCGGTAGAACTCGCCCCAGCCCACCGGGTACAGCAGCAGGATCGGCAGGTTCACCACCAGCCAGGCCGCCGCGGCTCCGGCGAGCGCGCGCCCGCCGTCGCGCGATCGGCCCGCGCGCAGGCACAGCACCAGCAGCGGGCCGAGCAGCAGCAGCGGGTACAGCTTCGCCGCGCCGCCCAGCCCGATCAGCACCCCGGCCAGCCACGGTCGTCGCTTCGCCCAGGCGAGCAGCCCGGTGGTGGCCAGCGCGGCGCTCAGCGCGTCGAAGTTGGTGAAGGCGTGCACGAACACCAGCGGGCTCAGCGCGACGAGCGCGGCGTCCCAGGTGCGGCGCGCGGCGAGCCGCATCGCCGCCCACACCACGACGAGCCAGGCCGCGGTCAGCCAGAACGCGGTGACGTTGAAGTACAGGACGGTGATCATCGCCGGGGGCAGCCAGCCCAGCGCGGACAGCGTCGACCAGCCGTCGGTGATCTTCGCGTTGATCCACTGGAAGACCCCGGTGACCACCGGGTACTCCATGTAGTGCTGCTCTTCCGGCGGAGTCCCGGGCGCGGCCGTCCACGGCGTCTTGTACGGGAACACCCCGTCGGGGGCGAGGTCGCCCATGCCGAAGCGGGGGATGATGTCGGAGTAGCACATCGCCGTGTACTGCCGGTTCGCCCGCCAGTCCAGCTGAGTGCCCGCCGAGGTGTCGTAGGTCTGCAGGCAGGGCGCCTTGAACAGCCAGGCCGCGGCGAGCGTGATCATCGCCAGCAGCAGCAGGACGCGCAGCGGCGTCCAGAACCACTGCCTGCCCACCTGCGCGTGCCGCCCCAGCGGGCCGCCGAACGGCCGGGAGGCCGCCGCGGCGACGGGTTCGGTCCAGGTCGGCACGACCCGGTCCGCCGCGTCAAGCGAGTCGCCGTCCACTGCCGCGCTCACCTTGTCGGGCTCCTCGGGCTCGGTGCCGGCGTGCTCGGGCTTCGTGGACACGCCCGGATGCTACGGCGTGCGGACGGGTCTCCCACGCCCGCACCGGGCGGCGTCGCGCGCCGCCCGGTGCGGGCCGGGGTCATTCGCCGTCGCGTCCGCGGGTCGGTCCGACGGCGTTGCCGCCGGGACCGTCATCGTCGTCGTCGCCCTGCCCCGGCGGGCAGCCGAACAAGCCGCAGTTGTCGGACGGGTCGGAGCCCTCGGACTCGCTCTCCGAGGTCTCGCTCTCGCTGGTGGTCGTCTCCTCCGACGTGGTGGGCGGCGGCTCCGAGGTCGGCGGCGGCGGCGGTTCCTCGCTCGTCGTCGTCGGCTGCGGCGGGAGCTTCTGCTCGAACTGGCCGATCGGGCTGGCCTTCGGGAACTGCTCCACCGGCAGGTTCTTGTGGTACTCGTTCATGAATTCCTGCCAGATGTCACCGGGCAGGCCGCTGCCGTAGATGATCTTCCCGTTGGCCTGCTCGACCGGCATCGGCTTGCCGTCCTCGTCGGCGAGCATGCCGACCGCGGTGGACAGCTGCGGCGTGGCACCGATCATCCACGCGTTCTGGTTCTTCTCGGTGTCGAAGTACTGGTGGGTACCGGTCTTCGCGGCCACCGGCCGGCCCTTGTCCAGCGGCAGCTTCGAGTGCTCGGCCACGCCGATCATCGACTGGATGAGGTTCGCCGCGAGGTTCTTGCTCTCCGACGCGCTGTCCGAGAACGCCGGCTTGGACGGCTCCGGCGCGAACTCCTCGGTCTTCACCGCGTTCTGGATCTTCGACACGAACTGCGGGTGGACCTGCTTGCCCTCGTTCGCGAAGGTCGCGTACGAGGCCGCCATGTCGATCGCCCGCACCGGGTAGGCGCCCAGCGCGATACCGGCGTCGACGCCGCCGTCCTCGTTCTGGAGGGTCGGCTCGCCGTTGTACTCGCTCGGAACGCCTGCTTGGATCGCGGCCTCCCGCACCGACGGAGTCCCGAACTTCGCGGCCATGTTCACGAACACGGTGTTCACCGACTTGTTCATGGCCTCGCGGACACCGCAGTGCTTCGGGTCGTCGCACACCGAGCCCGGCGCGTTGCCGAACGTGGTGCCCAGGATCTCCTGGTGGTCGCTGCCGTCGTAGTACTCGCCGATGCCGTAGTCCTTCTCCAGACCGGCCATCACCACGAACGGCTTGAACGACGAACCCGGTGGCTGCGGCGAGGCGGCGTAGTCGAAATACACCTGGTCACCGCCGCCGTAGTAGGCCCGGACCCCACCGGTCTTCGGATCGACCGCGACCAGCGAGGTGCGCAGGTTCTGCGGCTGGCCCTGCGTCACCTTCCGGACCGCGTCCTCGGCCATCCGCTGCGCGTTCGGGTCGATCGTCGTGGTGATCGTGTAGCCGCCGAGGGTCAGCGCCTGCTCGCTGTAGCCCTCGCGTTCCAGCTCGGCCAGCACCTGCTTGCGGATGTGCAGCTGGGAGGAGTTGCCCTCCGGCTTGCTCTTCCACGCCTCGCGCTCCCGGGTCTCGGGCAGCGCCATGCTCGCGCGGACGTCCTGGCTGATGAAGCCGTTCTTCAGCATCTGGCCGGCCACGTACTCCCAGCGCCACTGCCCCTGCTCCGGGTCGACCCGGGGGTCGTTGGCGGTGGGGCGCTGCACCATGCCGGCCAGGACCGCGGCCTCGCTCGGGTCCAGGTCCTTCGGCAGCTTGCCGAAGTAGGCCTCCGCCGCGGTGTGGATGCCGTAGGCGCCGCGGCCGTAGTACGCGGTGTTCAGGTAGGCCTTGAGGATGTCGTCCTTCGACTGCTGGTTGGTCACCTTGTAGGCGACGACGACTTCCTTGACCTTCCGGGTGATCGAGTACTCGTCCTGGTCCAGCGCCAGCTTCACGTACTGCTGGGTCAGCGTGGAACCACCACCGGCGCCACCGCCGATCTGGTTGTACACCGCGACCAGGATGCCCCGGATGGAGAAGCCCGGGTTGGTGTAGAAGGACGCGTCCTCCGCGGCGACCGTGGCGTCGAGCATCGGCTTCGAGACCTCGCCCCGCAGGTCCCGGATCATCGTCTTCGAACCCGCTTCGGGGACGATGCGGGTCATCTCCTGGCCGTCGGCGTAGTTGACGACGATCGTCTGCTCGGTGCGGCTGGCGATCTGCTCGGGGTTCGGGACCTCCCACATGGTGTAGCCCCACGCGAACGTCCCGATGCCCAGCAGCAGCATCGCCGCGGCCGCCACGTAGCAGGTGCGGCGGATGCGCCGCCAGATCTTCTTCCGCTTGGCCTTGCGGGCGCTCACCTCGTCGTCCGGGTCGAGCAGCTCGTCGTCGGGGCCGAACCCGTCGTCGCCATGTCCGCGATCCCCGTACCGGTCGTCGTACCCGTCGTCGTAGCGACCGTCGTCGGAGTACGCGTCGTTCGTCGAGTAGTAGTCGTACGAGCTCTGCGTGGCCTCGTGGGTGAGCAGCTGCGGTTCGCGCGGCGAGTCACCGCTCGCGCCACCGGCACCCGCCGCTCCTGCGGCTCCCGCACCCGCCGCTCCTGCGGCTCCCGCACCCGCCGCGCCGCCGGCCGCCGCGGCGGCCGCACCGCCGAGCGCGGCCGCCACCGCCACGCCGCCGACGACGCCACCGGCCACGGCACCACCGCGACCGCGACCCTGGTCCTTGCCGTCCCCGGGGGTCTGCGGGATGTTCTCGGTCGGCCGCTCAGCGGGCGGCACCGCGCCGGGCGCGGGCCTGCCACCGGGCTGGGGGACCTGCCGGGTGCTCTGGCCACCGGGC
>NZ_JAIUJZ010000234.1:0-15969 GCF_020176775.1 Saccharopolyspora sp. 6M | reverse complement strand
GGACTGCGTGGTGCTGGCCGGGCGGGGTGGCGAACAGCGGGGTGAGGTCCGGGCCGTCGCCGTCCCCGATCGGGCCGACTTCGACGATCTCGCCGATGGTGCGGTGGCGCCCGTGTGGGGTGTCGTGGCGGGTGACGTGGACGATGAGGTCGAGTGCGGAGGCGGTCCAGCGGTGCGCGGCGGTGATCGGCAGCGGCGGGTCCGCGAGCTGGCCGAGCGCGGCGATCCGGTCCGGGACCGCGGCGGCGCTGGTGGCGTGCAGGGTGCCCAACCCCCCGGCTGCCCCGTTGCCCAACGCTCGTAGGAGCGCGGTGATCTCCCCGGCACGGACCTCGCCGACGATCACCCGCGATGGCGAGTGCCGCAGTGCCTGCTTGAGCAGGTCGTCGAGGGTGATCTCGCCGGCGCCTTCGGCTCCGGCGGTGCGGGCTTCCCACGCGGTGACCAGAGGGTGTCGCCGCTGGTCGAGGTGCAGGCCGAGTTCGTAGTCGTCTTCGACGGTGATCACGTGCTCGACCGGGGAGATCTGTTGGCACAACGCGCGCAGCAACGTCGTCTTGCCGGTGTAGGGGCCGCCGCTGACGAGGATGTTGAGCCCGGTGGCGACCGCCGCGGCCAGGAAGGCGTGGAGGCGGTCGTCGAGGGTGCCGTTCGCGTGGAGGTCGTCGAGGGTGGCGTGGGCGAGGCGGTGGCGCCGGATCGCCACCCGCGGCCGATCGCACACTTCCCGCACCGCCGCCACGCGTGCTCCGAGTGGACCGCCGAAGGGGAGGCGCATGTTCGCGATCGGGTGGGCCGGGGAGAACTCCCGGCTCGTGCGCCCGAGGCGCGCGAACATCTCCCCGAGCAGATCCAGTAGCGCCTCGTCGGAGTCTGCGACGGGGTACGGCCAGCGTTTCGTCGTGCCGTCGGCGCATTCCACGAGGACTTGGTCGTGGCCGTGGATGTGGATGTTCTCGATCTCGTCGCGGTCCAGCAGCGGGGCGAGGCCGCCGAGCCCGGCGACCGCACCGCGCACGGCCGTGGCGAGGCGGCGCTCCGCCGGGTGGGACAGCTCGGGCAGACCGCGGCGCGCCCGGTCGGCGACCCAGGCCGTGACCTCTTCGCCGACGACTGCCTCCCAGTCGTGGGCCCCGCCGTCGAGCCGGGCCGCGACCATCGTGCGAAGAGCTTGGACGGCTTCGGGGACGGGGATCGGGTCCCCGTCGTCGAACCAGGGCAGCAGCGTGTTCATTCGTTGCCCGCTTTCAACAGGTCGAGCGCGGCGTTGGTCTCGAACCGCACCGGACGGTGGGCTTGGTGGTGCAGGGCGCGGGCGTTGCGGCGGGTCGCTTTCCACAAGGGCCGCCGCTCGAGGCGTGCTGGGATCCGGGCACCGTCGCTGAACACCTGCGCGCTCATCGCGTCCTCGGGCACAGTTAGGCCCACCGGCAGTCCGAGCACTGCGGCGGTGTCGGCTGTGCCGTGGGAGTCGGCTGCCAGCACCGCCAGTTCCACCGCGGCATACCGGTCGGCCAGGTGGCGGGCGAGGTCGGTGCTGCCCGAGCACGACCGCAGGCTCGGCCGCACCGCCAGCAGCACCCGGTCCGCTTCCGCGAGCAACGGCCACGGGGTCGCAGGCGACCACCGCCCGGCATCGACGAGCACGTCCGGGCCGGAGCGGGAAAGATCCCGCAGGGCGCTGGCCAACCGGGACCAGCCCTCCGAACCGATCGCGGTGGTCTGCTCGCGGTGCAGCACCCCGGGCAGCACCCGCACGTGCCGGGCGTGCGGCACCTCTTGGGCGTGACCGGCGAGCCCTTCGGCAGGAACTGAGGGCATGCGGCGGGTGCTGGCGGCGAAGGTCACCACCCCGTCGGTGGTGATGCGCCCGTCGACCCACCATCGCGACAGCCACCCCGGCACCAGGGACCCGCGCACCGGGTCGGCATCGACCGCCAGTACCGGCCCCGGCCACGCCGTGGACAGTGCCGCGACCGTGGTCGACACCCCCGGAGCACCGAGGGCACTGATCAACGCTGTGATCGCCATGAAGACGTTCTCCTTCCACACAGGGAAAATGGGGTTAGCGGGCGGGGCCGAGGAGGCTGACCTGCGCTCCGCCCACGGCCGCCTCGACCGCGGCCGTGGAGGTGGTTTCGGGGATGAGGACGTCGGCGGTGATCGCCCCCTCGGCATCCGGTAGTGAGGTGCGCACCACCCGCGCGAGAAACTCCTGCCCGTCGGTGGCCTGCGTCGTGCTGGCCGTGGTGTCGTCCGGGGCGGGGTGCACGGCGATCGGATCGTTGGGCGTCAGCCCGCCCGCGGGGTAGTGCCCGGGATCGAGGCGCAGTCCGAGGACCCGCTGCCCCGGGCCTGGCACCGCTTGTGCGGATACGTCCCGCTGGGACAGGAGATCTCCGGTCCGCAGGTTCGCTGCGGCGACCTGGCCGATGAGCCCGGACCGCGCAGTATCGGGGACGGCGAACGCGCCGACCTCGGCTGGAAGGTCGCGTGCGACGACGTCGTCCGGGGTGATCGGCTGGCCCCAGGCCACGTCCCGGGCGAGCACGAGCACCGGTGCCCGGTCGGCCAGGTGCGCCATCAGCGCCGCGTTCCCCGCGACCGCCGCGGCGATCAGCACCCCCGAGGTGATCCACACCCACCGTCGGCGCCGACCAGGCACCCGCGGCGGTGCCGATTCCTGCTGTCGCGACGGCTCCGCCGTCGCGGGTGGTGTGCTGGTTGTGGACATAGTTCTCCCCAATGCAGAAAGGAAAAAGTGCGAAAGCGAAGTGAGTAGTGATGCGGATGTGTCAGCCGGTGGTGAGTGCTTGCGCCTCGACGACCGCGAGATCCACGTCTGCGCGGGAGGTCATCTCCGGCAGTGTCCCGCCGACGGGCACGGTGCCGTCGAACCCGCGCCATGACACGGTCCAGGTGATCGCCCATTGCGCCCGCACCTGTTCGCCTGGGGCCCCGGCGGAGGAGCGTGCGTAGATGAGATCGCAGTCCGGCGAGGGGGCGTGCAGCCCGGCGTCGCGGGTGTACGGAGTGCCCGGTCCCGGGCACGACACCCTCGCCTGCCCGTTGCCGGGATCGACGCTGAGCCGGGTCGGGGTGGCGGTGACCTCGGCCCACACCGCGCCGGACTCGACTCGCCGCGACACCGGCACCCACTGGGCCCGCTCGGTCCAGAACCAGGTGTGCTCACCGACCACCGTCGCCGCGCGACCATCCGGTAAGGCCACATCCGGCGAGTGCGCCGGCGTTGGCAACGGCAGCTGCACCTGCTCGACGGCCTGCCCGGCCAGCGCACCCGGAGACGGTGGTGCCGCAGGATCACCGAAGTCCGGGAAGCGGAACTCCGGGATCGCGGTGAACCACTCCGGAACTCCGTCGCCGCTCGACCAGCTCAACCCCAGCGGCGGACCCGGAACACCCGATCCCACCCCGCCGCTTGGCTGTGCCGAACCCGGTCTGCCCGTGCCCGGTGCCGTGCCGCCGGTCGCCGCGCCGAGATCGATCGACGGTGGTCCGAAGAGACCGTCCGCATCACCCGGGCTGACCACGACTCCGCCTTCGGCGACGACCGCAGGAGCCAGCAGGACCGTGCCGTGCAGCGCAGCGACCATCGCGGCGGCGAAGCACGCGCCCCGCATCAGCACCCACCCCTCGGATAGTCGATCCGCGTGACCCGCCACGCACCGTCCGGGCCGCGCTGGAGGCTGCCTGACACCGGGTTGCGCGCCACCCCGACCGTCTTCGGTTCCCCGGAGGACGCATCGGCCTGTCCCGCGCTGCTGGAATCCTGGCAATCGGTGACGACTGCGCGATCGGAGCCAAGGCGGACGTCGCTGATCCGTGGATGGACCTCGCCGTAGAGGACGATGCCGTGTTCGCGCTGACGGCCGAGGTTGTCCAAGATCGTCTCGGCCATCGACCCGGCCGCCACCTGTTCCAGCTCCGGACGCCACCGCTCGGCCGGGTGCTGCGGCAGCCCGCGCGAGACCATCCAGAACCGCTCGTAGGCCTCTGCGACCGCGGCCTGCTCCCCGGAGAACCGGGCGTCCGCGTGCGGCGGGGGAGCGATCGGAGGCTCCGGGGCCGCTGGCTGCGGAGCCTGCGCGCACCCCGCCAACCCGACCATGATCACGCCAGCAACGGCAGCCACGCACCGAGCAGCAACCCCGGCCCGGCCGCGATTCGCACGCCCGGCCCCCGCAGCCCGGAAAGCCACACCACCGCCGCGAACACCCCGAGCACCAGGTGCGCCGTGATCACCCCGGCCAGCACCGCGGACCAGCCCGACCACGCCCAATACGGCGTCAGCGCCACCAGCAACAGCGTGTCCCCGAACCCGATGTGCCCAGGCACCGCCCACTGCACCAGCAGCCCCACCGCCAGCACCACCACGCTCGCGGCCACCAGCCGAGGAAGCACCTCCGGCCGGAGACCACCGAAGACCACCATTCCGCCGAGCAGCAGGACCGCCGTCCACGGGTGTGGCAACCGGTGGTGCACCGAGTCGATCAACCCCAACACCACCCCGACCACCGCCAGCCACCACCAGGCCGCCAACGCCGGATCCCCACCGAACCGCGCCCGCACCGCCGCCGACAACAACGCCAAGCTCGTCCCGGCCACGATCGGCATCCACCACCGGGGAAGCCAGGGCAACAGGCTCACCGCAATCAGCGGCGCAGCTACCAGCCCCCACGACATCGTGATTACGAGCGCCACCGTGTCCTGCGCGCGCCGTCACCGTGCGACTCCAAGCACTGCGCCCCGCCGACTGGTGCGGGACCGTCCCCGTCCTGGGTTCGCCTGCTGCTTTTCGGCGTAGGCTGCGGCTTCGGCCACGCGCAGCAGACTCTCCAGGGTGTGGCCGTTCTGTTCGGCAGCCTTCGCAACTCCGACCGATGCCCTGACCACTATTTGCTGCCCATAGGGCAGGTCGATCGGCGTCGACATCGACTGGCTGAATCCAGCGAGGTCGGCCATCGCGAGATCCCGGATGACAACTCCGAACTCGTCGCCGCCAAGGCGGGTGACCACCGGAGCTCCGTCAGCGAACGCCCGATCCAACCGTCGTGCGACCTCCCTCAACACCGCGTCTCCGGCGATGTGGCCGTAAGTGTCGTTGACTTCCTTGAAGCAGTCGAGGTCAGCCCATACCAGCGCTGTGCGATCCGGCTCCCCGCGCAGACGAGCCTTCGCTACGGACTCCCAAGTCGAGCGCAGCGGTACTTCGGCGACCACATCCCATGCCCGCGCGCTCGCTGCTGCCAGCTCCGCCTCCAGAACTTCGGCGTACCGGCGCCAGAACTCGTTGCGCTGCCGAAGCTTGGAGACGTAGCTGTGCAAGGAGGAGAGCTTCCCAAAAGCCTTGGCTGCGTCTCGTCCATGGGCTGATAGCCAGGTGGGAAACCATGCCCGCGCAAGTGCGCTGGCGTGAGCTTTCGACGGCATAGCGGATCCTTTCCGATCTTGACGGAAGCGGAGACCTTCGCCAGGCGCCCTGTGCTTCGGTGCAGGCGCGTGAGCTTTTCGGCCTGGCCGGACCAGTTCTACTAGCTCACTATGGTGAGCTGTCTTCGACAGTAAACCCATTATGAAGAGCTATCAACCCGATGTGCGGTGTTGTTCTTAGGGCCTGGCCCTCTATACTGAGATCAAGAAGGTGTGGGTCGCTGGGGGCTGCACCGCGAAGGAGGACAGATGCGCGGGGAGGACGCCGCAGGGCACGGGCACTCGGTGTTCGTGGCGCGGTTGCGCGGTCTCTTCGACGAGATCACCTATGTCGACGAAGAGGGGCGGCGGCGCCGGGTATCCAACCAGTACGTTGCCGAGCGCACGGGACTGTCCAAGAGCTACATCGACGGGCTGCGCAACGGTCGCAACACCAACCCTGGGCTGAACGTGCTCACCGCGCTGGTCTCCTTCTTCAACGCGCACCGTGGACCGGACACGCCGCCGGTCACGGTCTCCTTCCTGGCGGGTGACGATGCGTCGCCGGAGCAGGACGTGTCGTTGCAACAGCAGCTCGCCGACCGGGACGTCCGAGCCATCGCGATGAGAGCCGGGGAGGCTAGTCCGCATCAGCGGCGGCAGATTTTGGCGATGCTGGACGCGTTGAAGAACGTCGAGCCCGATCAGGGCTGAACGGCCGATTTCGTGCCTGGGCGGAAGATGGCTTTGGAGAGTTGGGTCAGCCAACGGACGTCGTCATCCAAGCTTGCGGTGTGCTCACCTTGAGGGATGGGCGCGTTGACGGGCCCGCCGACGGCCTCACTGCCGTCGTGGCGGGCTTCCTCCCTCGCTCGGAAGGCTTCCTCGACATTCGCGGCATGAACGTCCACTGCCGATGCAGCTGCGTCGGGTCGCACGGGGTAGTACGGGGCGAGCATGAGCAATCCATCACGAATCTCGCAGGCGCGACGATAGCGACGTGCGTGAATGCTCCACGGGCGCACGGCGCCGATCGGACGGCGCAAGGTCACCCCGGGGAACGCTTGGTGTACTCGTTTCCATAGCGGGCCGAGTGCGCGGTACTCCTGCCAGTGCCGCCACCACAGCGGTGCGGCTGCGGCCATGCTGACCAGGATCGGTAGAGCAAGCCCGACGGCCAGCCCGGGGATGGCTACGACGATGAACCCGAGGTAGACCCGGCGAAGTTGCGGGACGACCTCGTTTTCGGGGCCGAGGAGTACGCCGGCAGCGGTGGAGCTGGCCGACAAGAGGTTGGCGGCCACCGCTGCGCTAAGGCTGATTGCGACGATGCGCAGCGCGATCCGCAGGTGGCGTTGCTGAACGCGGCGAGCACGACGGACTGCGTGAGGAACTGAGGCGATCAAGGAGTACAGCAGGCCGGAAACCGAGCAGAGCTGGAACAGTGCACCGTGCATGACGCCGTCTCCAGCGGCGTTGCGCGGGGAGGCCTGAACCGCGGTGGGCGCGGTCAGCCAGATGAAACACAGCAGCATCAGTAGCGCGAACACGATGGCGCGATGCCAGCGCATTTCACGGTGTGCCGTGCCGTGGCCGTGGCTGCTGTAGACGAAGAAGGCCAGCAGTGCGAGGAACGCGAGATTCATCCCGACGTTTTGCAGCAGGCTGGGGAGGCCGACCTTGATCGCGTTGAGTCCGGCCTCGATTGGTGCTCGTCCGACGGTGAAGGCCAACGCCGCTGAGGCGAGGCCGCCGGTCACAGTCCGGAGCAGTGGGTCATCAGGCGCTCTGAACAGCTGGAACGCCTTCACGGCGGTCGTTGTCCAGAGCAGCAGCGTGAAGACCAGCATTATCGCCAGCCTTGGTGGTGCGACAAGCTTGCGCTGATCCGCTGAACGGCGGGTTCCTCGCTCACCAACGGCGCTGTGGTGAGCACCGATCCCCATTCCTGAATGATCGTGGCGTGTAGTTCGGCCTCGCGTTCGTAGCGGTCGTCGTAGCAGGATCGTCGCCTTCGGTGCTCGTCTTCTGCAACGTCCCAATCGAGTCCGGCGGGAGGATTTTGCCGAATCGCTGAAGTCGCGGGATCGAACACCTCGGCGTCGCTAGGGTGCTCACCGAGGACGTGGCCGAGTTCATGCAGGATGATGTGATCTTGATGCCAAGCCACGTCTTCCTGCTGGAAGAAGATCGCGTCTCGATCCCGCAGTCGAAACCACAGCCCGAACGGGCCGGGAACCTCGATAGGGTACGGGTACAGCTCGATGGGACGACCTCGTGCCTCACCGAGTCGGTGGCAAAGTTCCCGGACGTCCAAGGGTGCGGATACGTCGAGCTCGCGCAAGAGGCGACGGCACTGCCATCTCAGCTGCCATTCCCGTCGGACTACTCCAAAAGGGGTAACCATAGGACCTCCTCTTGGCAGTGTAGAAGGGCCGGGCCAAAGCGCAAGAACATCGCGAGTGCAACCGGTACGGTTCCACCCGTGCAGCAGATCCTCACCGCACCCCGGCTGTTGACCGGGCGTCCTGATCGACATTTTTCGCCAGGAGCGCTGCTGATCGATGGCGGAACCATCGCCGCAGTGGGAACGCCCTCCGAGGTCGAGTACCAAGCTTCACCCAAGGCTGATCGATACGACTACCCGAATTCGACGATCCTTCCCGGCCTGATCAACTGCCACGTGCACCTGGCCTTCGATGCCAGCCCCGACCCAGTCGGAGCACTTCGAGCCGTGCCCGACGGCGAGCTACTCGAAGCCATGCACGAGCGGGCGCACCAGCATCTGCGTGCGGGTGTGACCACGGTTCGAGACCTGGGCGACCGGGGCGGGCTGTTGGTACGCCTCCGTGATGCGATCGCACGCGGTGAGGCCGTCGGCCCCCGCATCTTGGTCTCCGGTGCACCGCTGACGCCGCGAGGAGGTCATTGCTGGTTCCTCGGTGGCGAAGTCGACTCCGATGCGGAGATCCGCGCGCGAGTTAGGCATAACGCTCAGGCCGGCTCAGACCTGATCAAGGTCATGGGCAACGGGGGGCAGATGACCCCCGGCGGTCCGGGCATGACCGACGCGCAGTTCACACCGGAACAGCTCCGCCTGATCATCAGCGCGGCCCGGTCAGTCGGTCTTCCGACAGCGATCCACGCTTACACCACCGGCACCATTGCTGCCGCCGTAGCAGCTGGAGTCGCCACCGTCGAACACTGCACCTTCCTCGGCGATGACGGAGCTGCCGCCCTTGACGATGACTTGGCCGACCGGATGGCGGCCGAAGGCACCGCTGCTTCACCGGCATTGCCGAGCGGGTGGCGACGCATGTGGGACATGCTCGGCCCAGAGCGCGCCGAGGCCATTGCCGACCGCCTGCGGTGGCTTCGGCATCACGAGGTGCCGCTGCTCTTCGGAAGCGATGCGGGGGTTCCGATTTCACAACACGGCGACCCCGTCAGCACGCTTGAGCTCTACGAGCACATCGGGGTGGCCCACGCTGACATCATCCAGCTCGCCACCACCACCAGCGCCCGTTTCCTCGGGCTCGGTGAGATCACCGGTGAACTTCGCCCCGGGCTCGATGCAGACGTCGTCGTGGTGGACGGTGACCCGCTTCGCGACGTGCAGTCACTGCGCCACCTGCGGCGTGTGCTGCGTGCAGGGCGCGAGCCCGACGGGAACGGCTGATGGTCAGTCGGCGTCGGTGGGCGGGTATTCGCGGAGGGCTTTTTCGGTGATGTCGAAGAAGCAGATCTGGCCGGGACCCAGCAACGTCGAGTGCTGAAGCTCGGCGGCTGCTTCGGCATGGAGGCGGGCGGCCGCTGCTTCGGTGGAGAGGTTCCACGGGTGGAACTCCGGATCCAGGGTGCCGGGCACGAGGAGTCCGCGGCGGACCAAGTCGACGGCGATCTCCGCCGCGCGCGCGTGCAGCCCTTCCGGGCTGGCACCGGTAGCGAGGATCAGGAGCTGACCGATGACGGTGATGTCGATGTAGTCGAGATCGCCTTCCGCGACGACGTCGGCGATCAGCTTGACACTGATCGAAGGCTCCGGCTCGTTCCTATCCTTCGTAGTTGTGCGTTCTGAACCAGCAGACGTCTCCCGGAAGGAACCGGCCCGCTTCCCTGAGCGCGTGATGAGCACCTTCTCGGATCCTGCGCTCGGCGGTGTCGCTGTCGACCGTCCAAGGGGTGAACTCGTAGTCGACCATATCACCGGGAATGATCACGCCGTCCTTCGTCAGCTGAACGGTTACCTCGATGGTGCGCTCAGCGAGGTCCTCCTCGGGTTCTTCGTCTTCCTGCACGAAGTAGTAGATATCGGCCAACTGGATCTCGTCGTCTTCCCCCGATTCTAGGATCCAGTGCAATAGTTGTTTCGAGTACATGTGGGTCTACTTCCTCGGTGGTTCGATGTGAATTTTCAGTGGGTTGTTCGAGGCGTCCCGGATGTCCAGCGTATTTCCCGTGGGGCCCTGGCTGGGTTTCAGGCGATATCCGATGGTACTTCCGTCGGGCATCTGTACTATTTTGTCGTATCCGGGTCGTTCGATCGGTCGTCCGCCGCGTGACAGGTCCGACCACACCTTGTCGAGGTCGTCAACGCTGTCGACGAGGCGGATGGGCATTTTCTTGTTGCGGTCCGGTTTACGTCCGATATCGGCGCCTTTGTTGGCGACGTGGTCGGTGATGCCTTTGCCGTTGTGGGTGGCTTTGGCGAGGATGCGGTCGGCGCGGCCGGTGGTGGTGACGCCTTTGAGGAGGGTGCCACCTTTTTTGATGGCGCCTGCGCCGCCGGCGAGGGTGAGTACGGCGTCGGGCAGGACGTGTCCGGCCCAGCGGGCTGGGTTGGTGTGGAACTGGTCCCAGCTGACGAGTTGTTTCGCGAAGGCGGTGGGGTTCGTGGCTGCGGCGGCGAGGGTGGCGGGGATTTGGTCGAGGTTGCCGAGGATGTCGCCGATGTCGGTGAACCAGTCGCCGATGCCGGCACCGACGTCGCCCAGCAGCTCGCCGGCTTGCCCCCACGCACCGGGTTTCCGGGGTGCGTCGGCGGCGAGGTCGAGGACGGTGGTGCGGGTGCGCTCGCCGGCCTCGGCAAGCTGGTCGCGGGCCCGGTCGAGGAGGTCTTGCGCGGCGGCACGTTTCTCCGCCCCCGGGTCGGTGAAGGGGATCGGTGCGACGGGGGTGCCGGTGGTGGCGGCGCGGTGCTGTTCGCGGGTGACGGCGTTGTCGTGGTCGGTGCGGGCCTGGGCGGTGGCGGCCTCGGCTTCGGTCCACAGGGCGATGGCTTCGGCGGCTTGGGCTTGGGCCCATTCGAGGACTTCGACGTAGCCAGTGAGGACGTCGGCGTGGTCGCGGAAGGCGTCGGCGGCGTTGAGCCAGTCGAGGGGATGCCTGTCGAAGGCGTCGTGGAAGGCGTCGGCGGCGTCGCCTTTCCAATCGGTGGTGTCGAGGAGTTTCAGCGCGTCGCCGGCGCGGCCGAGTCCGGCGGCGTAGCGGTTGCACAGTGCGATCTCGCCGCGGACGGTCTCCGGGTTGCCGGGGATGAGGGCGTGGGGGTCGGTGGTCTCGCCGAGTTCGGGCACGGGTCATCGTCCTTGCTGGAACAGGTCGATGTTGATGTGCTCGGTTTCGGCGTAGGTCTGGGCCGACTCGTGGAGCGATTCGCTGAGGCCGGTGGCGTCGCGCATGAGCCGGTGCAGGCCGTGGCTCCACGCGTCGGCGAATGCGCGGACGGCGAGGGCGAGGGGTTCGTGGCCGTAGTCGCGGCCGGTGTCGGCGGCGAGGTCGGTGACGTCGGCGGTGCCGAGGGTGCTCATGTCGTCGATGACCTGGTCGATGCCGGTCGATGCGTCGATCAGCGCGGACAGGACGACTTCGACGTTCTCGCTCATGCTCTGCTCACTCCGAGTGCCGCGGCGGCCTGGTCGAGCAGGTGTGCCGGGAGCGGGAAGGTGTGCGGGGTGCCGGGATCGAGTAGGAGTCCGACCCCGGAAGGGGTGTGTTCGAGGTAGTCCGCGCCGGGCATCCCGATCGCCTCGCACTCGCCGTGCGCGTGGGCCAGTCGTTCGCGGGTGCTGAACACCGATGCCCACCTGCCGCGGTCGCCGAGGTCGGCCACGTGCAGCGTGGGCGCTTCCGGGCTGGTCCGAGCGTAGAGGTAGGAACGGCCCCAAGCCTCGAACACCGCTCGCGCACCGACCTCGCCACGACGCGCCAACCCGGCGATCAGTACCAGTTCCGGCTCTGCCGACATCATGATCCCTTCCACTGCCGTCGGCCAGGCTACCGAGACCGACGGCGCCCCGGGCCCGTTCGTGCAAGAAGTCCGGAAAGAGGACGTGCCCCGCGCCGGTGATGCGGCGCGGGACACATCAGCGGCCCCGGGCGAACGCCTGCGCGGTGCCGAAGTACTAAGCGTTGGTTTCGGTGGTGAGGCCAAGTCCGGTTCGTAGTGCGTTGACGGCGAGGCGTCGGTGGGAGAGCTCGTTCTTCTCCTCGGGAGTCATCTCTGCGTAGGTGCGATCGTGGCCGTCGGGGACGAAGATCGAGTCGTAGCCGAACCCGTTGGTGCCTCGTGGTGTGCGAGTCAAGGCTCCGTGCAGGTTGCCGGTGAAGACCTGAACGCCGTGGGCGTCGGCGTAGCCGATCGCTGTGGTGACGGTGGCCGTGCGGTCAGTTTCCTCCGCGGCCATCGTGAGCAGGCCTTCGACGCCGCGGGCTTTGAGGAACCACACGATCAGAGCGCCCGGTAGCCCGTTCCAGGCAAGCAGCGTGAGGGCGGTGTCGTCGACCAGGACGGGGGCGCCGTGGGCGAGGTAGGCGTCATGGGCCTTGTGGCGGACGACTTCCTCGACATCGAGCGACTGAATTTCCAACAGATCTTCCTGGACTGGTGTGACCGGCATCTCGAGCAGCTCGGCGTACTCGGCGGCTTTGCCCGCGTTGCCGGTGATCAGCGACAGGTGGTCAATCATAGGGGTTCTCCTGGTGTCGTCTCGTGAATGTTCAGATAATGGAGATCGAAATGCGTGATTCGAATGAATTGGTGCTTCCGTGAGGATGGAAGGACGCTACCACGGGCGGTGATGGCGTCTCCTTTTCGTACTGGTGTCGCGAATTTCCACCAGAACACCGATATCTCAACCTCGCCGGAGTTGGTGGTAACGGTGAACGTGGGAGGGAAGGTGGCAGTGTAGGGGGCGTGAGTGACGATCCCGGTGATTGTCTCCTCGTCAAGTTCCGAGGTGGGGGTGGTGGCCACGTCGAACGAGAGGAGATGGGTCGGGTCTCGGAAGCGGATGGTGGTGACGATGTCGCGGGAGAGCTGCAATCCGGCCCATCGGCGCGCGATGATGGCCGCGAGGGAGTTGTGGGGGTGGCGGAAAACGGTGCTGTAGCGGCGTTGCTGGCGATGTTGCCGCTCCGGTGTGATGGTGGTGAATCCGAGCTCGCGGCGAATGTGAGGGAGGTGATCGGCGAGTGCGGGAACGGTCGTAGCGAGGTCGCCGTGGATGAGGTAGTCGACGTCTTTGCGAACCTTCCCTTCAGCGTTCAGATGCATTCTGAGGAGTGCGGACCCGAAAATGCCTACGGCCTCGTGTCCGAAGAGGCCCGCGAGCTCGTCGTGCAGTCGGGCCCAGACGGTGCCGTCGAGCGTGGCGTGGAGCTCGGGCGCGACGCGAAGAGGATCGTGGTGTTCGAAGATCTCGTCGCGGTCGATGAGTTCGTAGGTGTCGAGCACGTCATCGGGAAGCCGGGTGTCCTCCAAGAAGTTCTTCAGGTACCGGCGTCCTCGATAGAGCCGGTCGCCGTCCGAGGCCGGCGAGTACACGTTGTAGCCGAGGAAGTGAGTGGAGCTGTCGAGGTTGCCGAGTACGCGAACGATGCGGCCGTCGTGGAGCACGACGTGATCGCCGTCTAACAGCAGGGGTTGTGCGGGCTGCATGTGAGGAGTCCTTCGGACGTGGTGACGGGAATACCGTGGGAACGGGCATCGGCGTGCAGCAGGTCCTGCAGCATCATCAGCACGGGCACGTGCTCAGCCCAGGCTTTGCGCTCAGACGTGGCAGCCCTGGTGCGTTCCTTTGCTGCGATGCGCTGGCGTAGCTCGTCGGCGGAGCCGACGGCCAGCACCGTCGCGTGCAAGGCCAGCTCGGGGTAAGCGGTACGCAGTTCCCCGATGAGGTCGCCGTGAAAATGCGCGCCTTCGAGGACGGCGTCGAAACCGTCCCGGGCTAGCTTCGCGACAACGGCGTGGATGGCCGGGGCGACAGCGGCAACGTGCTCGCGGAATCCGGTGGCGATGTTGTCCCGAGTTGGTGGGCCGTGCCGTTGCCACGCGGTATGCGTCACCATCCGCAGTGCCGGTGCTTGCTGGGGCGGAGTCAGTAGCCGCTGGACCTCGCGGAGGTAGTCGGTGCCGATGACCGTGCGCAGCCCGTGGTGGGTGGCCACCGAAATGGCGGCTGTGGACTTGCCCGCGCAGGGGATTCCGTAGAGGATCCGCAGCGCTGCCCGGTGTTCAGCGTGGGCCATAGCGATGCTTCCTGCCCGTGTCCACGACGAGCTCCAGCTCGGCGGCGGTCAATCCCGAAAGAGCGAGGTTCGCGCGCAAGGTCGTGCCGAACAATGCGGGATCGTCGGTGTTGATCGTGACCGGCAGGCCCAGGTCGAGTGCCCGTTTGGCGGGGCTGGAAGAAGCCCAGTCGATGACGTTGAGCACCGTGTTGCTGACAGGGCACATGTCCAAGCAGACGTCGTGCTCGCGAAGCACTGCGATCACTTCGGGGTCGTCGAGCAGCAGCACGCCGTGGCCGATGCGGTCAGGCACCAGGCGCTTGAGCACGTAGCGCGACACGTCGTTGTCGAAGAGCTCTCCCAAGTGGACATTGATCTTCCACCCGTCGGCGCGCAGCTGACGCAGGACGGGCAGCAAGCGGTCGAACTTCGCCAAATCCGCAGGGAGCAAGTTGACGTCGACTCCGGCAAAGAGTTCAGCGGCAGGATCGATCCCCTCCGCCAGCCCGGTGACGACCCGCTCGACCTCGGCGAGAGGTTTGGTGAAGTCGAGCCCTGCCACGAAGGACACCGACAGCTCGGCCCCCGACCGCGCCACGGCTTTCCGAAGGATCGCGATGGCGTCGACTGCACCGCGCAGGTCCCGCCACCGGCGCAGCGACGTACCGATGCGCACGTCGACGTGCTCGACCTGGTCGGCGACCATCTCCTCCACGAACGCGTCGGCGACCCGGTGGAACGTCTCGACGGTGAACATGTCCGGTTCGCTTGCCGCGGTGTGCTTCACCGTCCGCCACAACATCAACAACCGCTCGGCCGGGCTGATCAGGCTGAAGGCGGACGACGACGCGACCGCCCGCACCTCGCCAAGCGTGCCCGA
Organism: Saccharopolyspora sp. 6M; assembly: GCF_020176775.1. Taxonomy (NCBI): domain Bacteria; kingdom Bacillati; phylum Actinomycetota; class Actinomycetes; order Pseudonocardiales; family Pseudonocardiaceae; genus Saccharopolyspora; species Saccharopolyspora sp. 6M. The sequence goes on along the minus strand of NZ_JAIUJZ010000234.1, from coordinate 1,148 downwards.
CTTGTGCACAGCCAAAGCTCGCAGCGCCGATTCGAAATGGCAATGCAATAACGAATACACCGGATCTCCTTCAAGGTGAGGGATGGGAGAGTGGTGATTGGCGAAATGATCAATCGGAAACGGTAATGCGGAGAACTTCGTTGGGGTGATCCGAAGTAAGCTTCCGGGCTGCATCCGCGTTGCCGGTCATTACGGCGATCACCGCATCGCGCACGACAGGCGCGAAGGCTTTCACCCCTGCTTGGGCGTCGTGTTTCGTTGCGGTGGGAATGAGATGTGTGTTGCGCAGGACGATGTCGTAACGGGATCGATCGGTGAACAGGTCGAACCGATGTCGACGTAAGAACGCATCCCGGTTGAACTCGTCTTTGGCTTTGACCAGATCGCGGCACTCCGCAAGATCCAGCTGGCGCTGGTGCTGCTGAGATACCAGGCATTTCCGGGCGCGCGACGGCAGATCCGACTCGATCCACACCCGCACCAGCGGGTCGGCGCCGATCCAGGCCAGCGCCCACGTATCCATGATCGTCCGACTTCGGAGCCCATGTTCGTGCAGAATCCGCCGCTCCAGGGCGTCATCGATTCCCCCATCTTTACGGTATTGATTGATCTCCTTCAACTTTGAGAACCACACCTGATCCCCGGGCTCTTCGATACCCAGAATCTGCAGGAGAATATCGGTGGCTGAAACGTAATCGTAATCAAGATCTTGCGCTAGCAGCTTTGCGTGCGTCGTCTTCCCTGCCGCAGTCAAACCTGCGAATGCGATATTGCACGAGAGTGACACGAAAAGATCCTCCCTTGTTAATGAATATCGTCCTCGGGTATGTAGGAACGCTGAACGACGAGGTGCTGCCAGCCGTGGTGTTGTCCTCGGGTGATGCGCACGAGCCGGTTGGCTTCTGCGGGGTGGAGCAGGTGCAGGGCGTCGTTGTTGGAGGCCCAGCGGTATTCGGCGACTTCGGTGGGGTCGGGGTCGGGCACGGTGGTGCCGTGGAGGTGGGCTTCGAACAGGAAGTGGGCTTTGTTCTCGCCGGCCGAGGACTCGGCTTCGGTCCATCCGGCCCAGAGCAGTGTTGCGGGTGTGACGGTGAGGCGGAGTTCCTCGTAGACCTCGCGGGCTGCGGCGTGGGGTGGGGAGTCGGGGC
>NZ_JAIUJZ010000233.1:0-12487 GCF_020176775.1 Saccharopolyspora sp. 6M | reverse complement strand
GGCTTGGGGCGATCGGCCGGGGCGGGACGGCGGGCTTCGCCGCCGACGGGCCGTCCGGCCGGTGCGCCGCCGGGGCGGGGCCTGCCGGGGACACCGCCTGCCGGGCCGCCCTTCGGCCCGCGCGGGGGGACGGGCCTGCCCGGCTGCCCCGGTGGGCCACCTGGCCGTCGCGACCGGTCGTCCACGCCGAATCCTCCTCAGGGCCTGCCTTGCGAGCGTTACACCTCGCCGGGGTGATCCTCGGCGGGGTCACCGTGCAGGCTAACGGTGATCTGCCGCTGGGGTTGCGCGCGGGCGGGACGATCGGTGTCACTCGAACGATGGACAGGTTCGATCACGCCGAGCGCTGCCCGATCTCATTCTCCGCAACGGTCCACGAGCCCCCGCGGGTGCCTCCCGGCGCTCGGGTAGACGCCGGGAAACCCCCCACAACCCGCTGCGCACGAGATCCCGCCGGTACCGTGATCCGGCCGGCCGCGCGCGTGGCAGACTGCGGGCGAAGCCAGCCCGGACCGGGCCACCACCCGGCCCGGCCGCTCTTTCGGGAAGGTGCCATGCGAGTTCTGATCACCGGCGGTGCCGGTTTCATCGGGTCGCACTACGTGCGGCGATCGCTCGGCGGCGACCACCCGGAGTTCGCCGACGCCGAAGTGGTGGTGCTGGACAAGCTCACCTACGCGGGAAACCGGGAGAACCTGCGCCCCGTCGCGGACGACCCGCGGCTGCGCTTCGTGCAGGGCGACATCTGCGATGCCGAGCTGGTCGGCGAGCTGATGCGCGGGGTGGACCTGGTGGTGCACTTCGCCGCCGAGTCCCACGTGGACAGATCGATCCTCGGCGCCTCCGACTTCGTGCGCACCAACGTCCTCGGCACCGACGTGATGCTGCAGGCCGCGCTCGCCGCCGAGGTCGGCAAGTTCGTGCACGTCTCCACCGACGAGGTGTACGGCTCCATCGACGAGGGCTCCTGGCCCGAAGGGGATCCGCTGGAGCCGAACTCGCCGTACTCCGCGGCGAAGGCCGGTTCCGACCTGCTGGCCCGCGCCTACTTCCGCACCCACGGCCTGCCGGTCTGCGTGACCCGCTGCTCCAACAACTACGGGCCGTACCAGTTCCCGGAGAAGATGCTGCCGCTGTTCATCACGAACCTGCTGGACGGTCGGCAGGTGCCGCTCTACGGCGACGGCGGCAACGTGCGGGACTGGCTGCACGTGACCGACCACTGCCGCGGGATCGAGCTCGTCGCCGGGGCCGGGCGGCCGGGTGAGGTGTACAACATCGGCGGCGGCACCGAGCTGACCAACCGGCAGCTCACCGACCGGCTGCTCGCCGAACTCGGCGCCGACGAGTCGGCGGTGCGCCACGTCGAGGACCGCAAGGGCCACGACCGCCGCTACTCGGTGGACCACGCGAAGATCAGCACCGAGCTGGGCTACCGGCCCGTCGTCGACTTCGGCGAGGGCCTCGCGGACACCATCCGCTGGTACCGGGAGAACCGCGCCTGGTGGGAACCGCTGAAGCAGGCGGCGACGATCAGCCGATGACGGAACGGGAAGCGGGCCCGATCACCGGGCTGGACGAGATCGCGCTGCTGGTGCCGGGCGGCCGCGGCCAGCTGGGCCGCGAACTGCACCGCCGGGCGCAGGGCCGCCTCGGCCTGGTGCACGCGCCCGGTTCCGGCGAGCTCGACGTCCGCGACGAGCAGGACGTCACCGACGCGGTGGACTCGTTCGCCGAGACCGCGCGGGACAACAACCTCCGGCCCGTCGTCGTCAACGCCGCCGCGCACACCGCGGTGGACGCCGCCGAAGGCGAGCCGGAACGGGCCGCGGCGATCAACGAGGCGGGTGCCGCGGCGTTGGCCCGCGCCTGCGCGGTGCGCCGGGTGCCGCTGGTGCACCTGTCCACCGACTACGTCTTCGACGGCACCGCCGACGTGCCCTACGAGCCGTCCGACGAGACCGGCCCGCGCACCGCGTACGGGCGCACGAAGCTCGCCGGGGAGCGCGCGGTCCTCGCCGCCGCCGACCGGGCCTGGGTGGTGCGCACCTCCTGGGTGTACGGCGCCGGGGGCGGGAACTTCGTCAAGACGATGGTGCGGCTCGCCGGCGAGCGGGAGCAGGTGACGGTGGTCGACGACCAGGTCGGCGGCCCCACCTGGACCGGCGACCTGGCGGCCGGGCTGCTGGAGCTGGCCGGGCTGCTGGTCGAACGCCGCGATCCGGCCGACCGGGTGCTGCACTGCACGAACTCCGGGCGGGCCAGCTGGTACGAGTTCGCCCGCGCCGTGTTCGCCGAGATCGGCGCCGACCCGGACCGGGTGCTGCCGTGCGCCACCGCCGACTTCCCGCGTCCCGCGCCGCGGCCCGCTTACTCGGTGCTCTCGCCGCGCGCCTGGAACGCGGCCGGGCTGAGCCCGCTGCGGGACTGGCGTTCGGCGCTGGCGGCGGCGTTCGAGGTGGACGGCGCGGCCCTGCGCGGCGAGGGCTGAGGAGGCCGCCGCTCCCGGTTCCGGCGCGTTCGCGGGGAGGGCCGGGACGGCCGCCGCTCCCGGTTCCGGGGCGTTCGCGGACGGCTGCCCGCGGCCCGCATTCATTGCGCGCGCATTCTTCGAGCTGTTCCGCTGTTCCTGCATTCGATTCGAGCCGCGCGGTTTCCGTTGAACCATTTCCGCTGCCAGCGCCGGTGTTACAGGCGAATGGGTGATCGTTGCTCCGGATCGGTGCGCGAACGACTGCGGTACCTGGTGGTAACGAGACCGAAGTAGTCACTCTTCGAGCCTAGTGCGATCACTTGTTCGGCGGGTTGGCAGCCGGTTCCGGGCATGAGGAAATTTCACCGCGGCCGGCGAACTGTCGGACCGACTGGGATGTCGCGGAAATCACGTGATCTGCGCTCGGGGGAAAGGTGTGCCATGGACTTCCGGTACGAAGCATTCTGCTTCGCCGATCCGCTGTTCTTCGACGAGCAGAACGGCGCTTCCGGTGGTCCCGGCGAATACGCGCGGCTGCTCGAACTCCCGGAAGTCTCGAGCTGGTCGGACGTGACCGCCGGCGGCTGGCGGATGCTGCGCCCGCGCGGCGTGGACCTGCCCTCCCAGGGGTGGAAGGTGCACGTCTCGGCCACTCTGCACAACGCGGAACGGGTGCTGCGCACCGTCGGCGGGTACTGCCTGCGCAACCGGATCGCGTTCAAGCACCTGGCCGGGCGCGACGTGCTCCTCGCGCGGAACTCCAAATACGCGTCGCGTTCGTCGAGCGGGAAGTTCATGACGCTCTACCCGGTGGACGAGAACCACCTCGAACGCATTCTCCTCGAACTGTCCGCACCGCTGCGCGGCGAATCCGGGCCGTACGTGCTGAGCGATCTCCGCTGCGGTTCCGGTCCGTTGTACGTGCGCTACGGCGGATTCGAGCAGCGGTGGGTGGAAGTCGGCGGAACCCGGGTGCTCGCCGTAGAACGGCCCGACGGAGCGCTCGTTCCCGATGCGCGCGGACCGGGATTCTCGGTGCCCGGCTGGGTGCGGCTGCCCGCATTCCTCGAACCGCACCTGGCCGCCCGCCGGGACCCGGGGACGACCCGGTTCCCGTACCGGGTGACGTCCTCGATGCACTTCTCCAACGGCGGCGGCGTGTACCGCGCCACCCGGGAATCCGACGGCGTCGAAGTGGTGCTCAAGGAAGCCCGCCCGCACGCCGGGCTGGACCGCGACGGCACCGACGCCGAGGTGCGGCTGCGCCGGGAGCACCAGGTGCTGCGGCACCTCGACGGCGTCCCCGGCGTGCCCGCGGTGCACGAGCTGTGCACCGCCTGGGAGCACACGTTCCTCGTCGTCGAACCGGTCCCGGGCCGCAACCTCGGCGCCTGGCTGGCCCGCAACTACCCGCTCACCCGCGGCGGCACCACCGCCGAGGAGCTCACCGCCTACGCCGACCGCGCGCTCGCGCTGCTCGACCGGGTGCGGGAGCTGATCGACCGGGTGCACGCCCGCGGCGTCGTCTTCGGCGACCTGCACCCGCTCAACGTGCTGGTGGACGAGGACGACTCGGTGGCGCTCGTCGACTTCGAGATGGCCGCGCTGGACGTGGACGCCCCGCGGCCCGCGCTCGGCGCGCCCGGATTCCGCGCCCCGCCCGGCAGCAGCGGCACCGAGGTCGACGGGCACGCGTTGGCCGCGCTCGCGCTGTGGATGTTCCTGCCGTTGAACGCGCTGCTGGAACTGGCGCCCGGCAAGCTCGACGCGCTCGTCGACGTGGCGCGCCGCCGCTTCCGGTTGCCCGCCGAGTACGGCGGTGCGCTGCGCGAACGGCTGCTGCCCGCGGGCACCGCGCCCGCCACCACCGAACTGGACCAGCCCGCGCCGGACTGGGGGATCGTCCGCAAAGGACTCGCCGAGGGCGTGCTCGGCAGCGCCACCCCGGCACGCGCGGACCGGCTGTTCCCCGGCGACATCGAGCAGTTCCGGGTCGGCGGCACCGGCATCGCCCACGGCGCCGCCGGCGTGCTGCTCGCGTTGGACGTCGCCGGTGCCGGGCGCTACCCGGAGCACGAGCGGTGGCTGCTCGACGCGGTGCGCCGCACCCCGCCGCAGCGGCCCGGTCTGCTCGACGGCGCGCACGGCACCGCGCATGTGCTCGACCACCTCGGGCACCGCGAAGCCGCGCGGGAACTCGTGGCGGCCGCCGCCGGGCTCGCCGCGCAGACCACCGGGCACGGCTACGGGGCGGGCCGGGCCGGCATCGCGCTGAACCTGCTGCACCTGGCGCACCGCTGGGACGACGGGGAACCGCTGAACCGCGCGCTGAACCTCGCCGACCGGCTCGCCGCGGAGCTGCCCGCCGCCGCGCCGCCCGGCGACGTGGGCCGGGCCGGGCTGCTCGACGGCTGGTCCGGGCCCGCGCTGCTGTTCGCGCACCTGCACGACGCCACCGGGGAACGCGCCTGGCTGGAGCTGGCCGACCGGGCGCTGCTGCGGGACCTCGACGAATGCGCCCGCACCGACGGCGGCGGCCTCCAGGTGCGCGACGGCACCGCCCGCACCCTGCCGTACCTGGGGGTCGGCAGCGCGGGCATCGCGCTCGTCGCCGAAGAGCTCGCGCTGCGCCACCCCGGCGCGGAATGCCTGCGGTGGCAACCGGACCTGCTGGCCGCCTGCCTCGGCGAGTTCGTCATCCACCCCGGACTGCTGCACGGCCGCTGCGGGCTGCTCGCCGCGCTGGCCGCCGCGGACCGGCGGCGGCCCGAACCGGAGCGGACCGCGGCCATCGGCACCCACCTGGCCGCGCTGGGCTGGCACGCCCTGCCCTTCGGGGACGGCGGCATCGCGATGCCCGGCAACCAGCTGCTGCGGCTGTCCACCGACGTCGCCACCGGCGGCGCGGGCGTGCTCGCCACCGTCGCCGCCGTGCTCGACGGGCACGGCCGGGTGCTGCCGTTCTTCGGCACCGCGCCGTGAGCTCCGCGCCCCCGCACCGCGCCGTGAGCGCCGCGCACCCGCCGGGCGACCGGTGGCACCACGAACTCCGGGCGGGATCCCGCCCGGTCAACGAAGGAAACGACGGAAGGAACGACCGTGGAGATGGTCCTGCAGCTCCAGGAGCTCGAAGCCCGGAACGAGACCTCGTTCGGCGGCGGCGGTGGCGGCGACAACGGCAGCAACCTGAGCCTGCTCGCGTCCTGCGCGAACAGCACGGTGAGCCTGCTCACCTGCCACTGATCGCCGCGTCGCCCGCCTCGTGCCGCGCGGGGGTCAGGTGGCGGAGCTCCGACGACCCGCTCATCGCGCTCGAACCGGTGCGGCGCACCCACCTCCGGCGGCCCACCCGCCGGACGGCGGGGCCGCCCCCGGGAGCGGGACGTCGAGGAACCGCGACGGTGCCGGTCGCGACCGGTGGGCACCGGTCGGCGCGAACGCCGGCCGAGCGGCGGCACCACGCGGAGCACGATCCCGAGGCGGACGACGGCTGAAGTGCGGCCCCGGCACCCACGCGGTGCCGGGGCCGTCCCGTGCCGCGGGCCGTCCGCGGCAGATCGCGCGCGACGGCGGCGGAGGGCACGAGGGCCGAGGAGCGGAGGAGGACGCCGGATGGTGGACCACGAACGGGTGTTGGCGCCCGCGGTGCGCGCGCAGCGGTGGCCGGTGCTGCTGCTGGTGCTGATCGCGCTGGCGGCGACCGGCTGCGCCCTGCTGCTGCCCGCGGCGCTCGCGCGGACCGTCGACGCCGCCGTCTCCGGCAGCGGTGCCGTCGCCCCGCTGCTGGCGCTGCTGCTGCTCGGCTGCGGCGGGATCGCCGCGCAGGTGCTGGCGGTGCTGCTGTCGGCGCGGATCACCGCCGCCACCACGGCCCGGTTGCGGGCCGACCTCGCCGAGCGGCTGGTGCTGCTCGGCCACCGCGGCCCGTTCGCCGCCGGGGACGCGGTCAGCAGGCTCACCGGGGACTGCGCGGGCGCGGGCGGGATCACCGCGACGCTGGTGGAGATCGCGACCGCGGTGCTGCTGTCGGTGGGCGCGCTCGGCGCGCTGCTGCGGCTGGACCTGCGGGTGGCGCTGGTGTTCGTGGTGCTGCTGCCGCTCGCGGTGCTGCTGGCCCGGTCGCACCTGCGCAGCACGGCCGCGGACCTGCTCGGCTACCAGCAGGCGTCCGGCGAGCTCGGCGCCCGGCTGCTGGACGCGGTCACCGGGCTGCGCACCATCGCCGCCGCCGGGGTCGCCGAACAGGAGGCGCGGCGGGTGCTGCGGCCGCTGGACCGGCTCGGCGCGGCGGGCGCGGGCACCTGGCGCACCCAGTCCCGGTTGATGTGGCGGGCCGGGTTGCTGGTACCGCTGGTGCAGATCGCGGTGCTGTGCGCGGCCGGGCTCGGGCTGTTCGCGGGCAGGCTCACCGTCGGCGAGGTGCTGGCCGCCCTCGGCTACGCCACCGCCGGGATGGGCGTCGTCCGGCAGTCGGCGCTGTTCACCGCGCTGTCCCGCGCCCGGTCCTGCGCGCAGCGGCTCGCCGAGGTGCACCGGGTCGCGCCGGAACCGGCCGGTTCCCGGGTGCTGCCGTCGGGGCCGGGGGAGCTGCGGGTCCGCGGCGCCGTGGTGCGCGGGGTGCTCGACGGGATCGACCTGGTGGTGCCTGCGGGCACGATCGTCGCCGTCGTCGGACGTTCCGGGGCGGGCAAGTCCACGCTGGCCGAGGTGCTCGCCGGGCTGCGCCCGCCCGACCGCGGGCAGGTGCTGCTCGACGGGGTGCCGACGGCGGAGCTCGATCCGGCGGCGGCGCACGTGGGCGTCGCCTTCGCCCGGCCGGTGCTGCTGGGCACCACCGTGGCGACCGCCGTGTCCTACGGGGCGGTCGAAGCGGACGTGGCCGCCGCCTGCCGCGCCGCCCAGGTGCACGACCTGGTGACCCGGCTGCCCGACGGCTACCTCACCCCGCTCGCCGAGGTCCCGCTCTCCGGCGGGGAGGCGCAGCGGCTCGGGCTGGCCCGCGCGCTCGCCAGGACGCCGCGGCTGCTGGTGCTCGACGACGCCACCGCCAGCCTGGACGCGATCACCGAGGACCGGGTGGAGCGCGCCATCACCACCGCGCTGCCCGGCCGGACCCGGGTCGTGATCACCCACCGCGCGGGCACCGCCGGCCGCGCCGACCTCGTGGTGTGGCTCGACGAGGGCCGGATCCGGCGCGCCGCCCCGCACGCGGAGCTGTGGGCCGACCCGGACTACCGCGCCCTGTTCACCGAGGAGGCGCCGTGCTGATCGGCGAGTACCGGCGCGCCCTGACCGGGCACCGGCGCGGCTGGGCGGTGCTGCTGGCCTGCTCCGCGCTGGAGGCCGCGCCCGCGCTGCTGTCCGGGACGTTCGTGCGCAACGCCGTCGACGACGGGTTCGCCGCGGGCCGGTTCGACGTCGGCGCGGCCTGGCTGCTCGCGTTCGCCGCCGCCGCGGTGGTCGGCGCCGCCGGGGTCCGGTTCGTGTGGCGCCGCATCGGAGCCATCGTGGAGCCGCTGCGCGACGTGCTGGTGCGGCGGGTCGTGCGGGACGTGCTCGCCGACACCGCCCCGCCGCGCGGCGGACCGGACGCGGCGGGCGTCGCCCGGATCACCCAGCACGTGGAGGTGGTGCGGGACGCGACGGCGGGACTGCTCGTGCAGGCCAGGGGACTGCTGGTGTCGGTCGCCGCCGCACTGGCCGGGGTGGCCGCGCTGGACCCGCTGCTGCTGTGGCCGGTGGCGCCGCCGGTGCTGCTGGCGGTGGCGCTGTTCGGCTGCTCGCTGCCCGCGCTCGCCCGCCGCCAGCGCGGCCTCGCCCTCGCCGACGAGCGGACCGCGACCCGGGCCGGGGCGGTGCTCACCGGGCTGCGGGACGTGGCGGCCTGCGGCGCGCAGCGGCAGGCGATCGCGGCGGTGCGCGACGCGGTGGACGCGCAGGCCGCGGCCGCGGTCCGGATGTCCACCGCCGCCGCGCTGCGCACCCTGATCATCGGCGGGGGTGGTTTGCTGCCGGTGCTGCTGGTGCTGGCGATCGCGCCGTGGGCCGTCGGGAGCGGGCGGCTCACGGCGGGCGCGGTGCTCGGCGCGCTCGTGTACGTCACCGGCACCGTGCAACCGGCGCTGCACGGGCTGGCCGCCACCACCGGGTCGGTGCTGCTGCGGCTGCTGGTGGCGCTGAACCGGCTCGCCGAGATCGGCCGCGCGGCGCCCGCGGACCGGCCGCGCGACGTCCCGGCCGGGCCGCGGGTGCGGGCGCGCGGGCTCACCCACCGGTGGGGCGAGCACGCCGAACCGGTGCTGTCCGAATTGGACCTGGACCTGGACCCCGGCGAGCACCTCGCGGTCGTCGGACCCAGCGGCATCGGCAAGTCCACCTTCGCCGGGCTGCTCACCGGCACCCTCGCGCCCACCGGCGGCTCGGTGCGCGTCGGGGGAGTCGTGGTCACCGAGCTGGATCCGGCGGTGCGGCACCGGCTCATCGCGTTCACCCCGCAGGAGGCGTACCTGTTCGCCGGGACGGTGCGGGAGAACGTGGCGCTGCTGGCGGCCGGGAGCACCGACGCGCACCTGCTGGCCGCGGCCGCCGACGTCGGCGCCGCCGAGCTGGTGGCCCGGCTGGGCGGGCTGGACGGCGAGGTGCGCCACGGCGGCGCGGACCTGTCGGCGGGCCAGCGGCAACTGCTGGCGCTGGCCCGGGTGCACGCGAGCGCGGCGCCGATCGTGGTGCTCGACGAAGCCACCTCGCACCTGGACGGGCCCGCGGAGGCCCGTGCCGAACGCGCCTTCGCCGCGCGCGGCGGCGTGCTGGTGGTGATCGCGCACCGGCTCGGCTCGGCGCGGCGCGCGAACCGGGTGCTGCTGCTCGACGGGACCGGCGCGCAGCTCGGCACGCCCGCGGAACTGCCCGCCCGCTCCGCGACCTACGCGGAACTGGTGCGCGCCTGGGACGACGCGCCGCCCGGGCTCAGCGGGCGGTGAGCAGGCAGTCCCGCAGCCGGATCAGCCCGTCCCGCAGCCGCGTCTTCACCGTCGCCGCCGGGGCGGCCAGCCGGCGCGCGGCCTCCCGGTGGTCGAGCCCGCAGTAGTAGGTCAGCGCCACCGCCTCCCGTTGCAACGCGGTCAACCCGGCCAGGCAGCTGCGCACCTCGCAGTGCTCGCTGCGGATCAGCACCGCCTCCACCACCGAGTCGTGCGCGATCCGGTGCGAGCGCGCCGCGAACCGCGCGTCCCGCGCCCGCGCCGACCGCACCGAGCGCAACCGGTCCACGGCCCGCCGGTGCGCCACGGTGAGCACCCAGCCGATCGCGCCGCCCCGCTCCGGCCGGTACCGGGCGGCGGTGCGCCACACCTCGACCAGCGCCTCCTGGGTGACCTCCTCGGCGTGCGCGTCGTCGTCGAGCACGTCGCGGGCCGCCGCGTGCACGAGCACCACGACCCGGTCGTAGAGCAGCTCGAACGCGCGCGGATCGCCCGCGGCCACCCGGAGCAGCAGTGCCTCAGGCCCGTCCCGCGCCCCTGCGCCCTGGGGCTGCCGCATCCGATCTCCCGTCCCGTCGTCCGCCCGTGCTCCCGGTGTTCGGTGCCGACCGGGGCGGCGACGGGCCGAATCGGCGATCCGGCCAGGAACGGCGCGAATCGGGCGCCCGCGAAGAAGGCCACCGAGCAGTGCCCGGTGGCCTTCGTCCCGCGCCGGCCGATCAGATGCCGAGGCCGCCGGTCAGGTCCTCGACCGTGCCCTCGACGCCACCGACGGGGCCGTCGGCGCCGGTCAGCGGGGCCGTCAGGTCCGCCATCGGGGCGACGCCGCCGACCACGTCGTCGACCGGCAGCTCGCCGGTGACGTCCTGCACCGAACCCATGACGCCGCCGCCGTCGACGCCGCCGAGGTCGAGTCCGCCGGTCAGGTCCCCGGCACCGGTGAGGTCCGAGATCCCGCCGGTCAGGTCGCCGCCCTGGACACCGCCGACGGTGTCCTCCAGGCCGCCGACCACGTCGGTGACGCCGTTGCCCGCGACGTTGCCCGCGTTCAGGTCGCCGGTCAGGCCGCTGATGTCACCGGTGTTGATGTCGCCGACCAGGCCGACGTCGTTGCCGTTGCCGACCGGCGCGCCCAGCTGGTTGTCCGAGCCGGTGCTGTCCTCGCTGCGGGACGTCTCGGTGCTGTTGCCGCTGTTCTCGGTGGACTGCTCGTCGGTGGTGCGCGCCGTCGGCGACAGCAGGCCTTCGACGTCGCCGAGCGCGGTGAAGATCTCCGGGGTGGCCATCGTGCTCTCCAATTCATCGGGACCGTTCGGGAGGAACGGCATCAGGGCGTCCGCGGGCACGCCGTCGCCGTCGGCGGCGAGCACCACCAGCCCCGGGGGCAGGGCTCGGGTGAACTCGTCGACGACCTCGACCGGTGCGAGGTCGAGGGCCAGCGAAGCGGCGTGCACCACGTCCGCGTTGCTCAGCTCGGGCAGGCCCGCCTGGTCCAGGAATGCGCGCGGCTCGGCGGCGAACTCGGCGCGCGATTCCGCGCCCGCCACCACTCGCCGCAGGATTTCGTACACCGTCTCCACGGTCCGCACGCTCCGTTCCCAGGAATGCTGCACGAGCGGGTCGGAACGGTTGTGGCGAAGTCATCGGTACCCGCCGCACAGCCAGGTCCGAGTCGGCCAAGACTCGGATTTCGGGGACCGATCGCACCGCGACCCTCGCGCCGCCGACCCGTTCCGCCCGTGGTCACCACGCTAGGAGGGCGGTGAGCGGCGGGACATGGGGGTGATCCCCCTGTGCTTTTCCCCTATTAGGGGATCAGGCGCGAACGGGTTCTCTGGCGGCAGATCAGGAGTCCGTCCCGAAATCGATTGGTCGATTCCCAGTGGGATTCGACACCGTTTCTCGGCGTGCTCTCATATCGATCGGGAAAAACATCGACCGGCGACCGATCGATCGGGATCGTGGCAACGAAAGGAATGCGGAACGGTGCGCGGTGCGGCTCCGGCACGGTCGCACGGATCGCGGGCGCCGCGGTCACGGTCCGGGAATGGGCGGGTACCGAGTGCGCATCGACGAGGTCACGGCGTGGCGACCCGGGACTCGGCGGACTCGGCGGGCGCCGCCCCGTCAGCTCGCCGCGCGGGCGTAGGCGTGCAGCGTCGCCGCCGCGCAGCCGCGCCAGGTGAACCGCGCCGCGTGCGCCCGCCGCGCCGCCACCGCCGCCGGATCGGGCGCCGCCGCCGCGGCCCGCTGCAACGCCGCGCGCAGCGCCGCCGCGTCGCCGTGCGGGACGAACTCGGCCAGTCCGCCGGTGACCTCCCGCAGCACCGGCAGGTCCGAGCAGATCACCGGCACCCCGCAGGCCAGCGCCTCCAGCGCGGGCAGCCCGAAGCCCTCGTCCCGCGACGGCAGCACCAACGCCCGGGCCCCGGCCACCACGCTGCGCAGCTCCGGCTCCGGCAGGTACCCGGTGCGCAGCACCTTCCCCGTCTGCCGCGCCTCGCCCGGACCGGCCAGCACCAGCGGTGGCAGCCGCCGGTCGTGGGCGCGCAGCAACACCTCGACGCCCTTGCGCGGGCCTTCGGCGCCGACGAACGCGAAGTACTCGTCCGGCAGGCCCAGCCGGTGCAGCTCGGCCCCCGGCGGCACCGCATCGAACCACTCCGGGTCCACCCCCAGCGGCGTGACCACCACGTCCTGGCGGGGCAGGCCGAACCGCTCCGCGACCGAGTCGGCGACCGCCGCGCTCGGCGTGCACACCACCGCCGCCCGCCGCACCGAGGAGCGCACCAGGTCGGCGAAACCCGGCTCCGCCTCGGCGGGCTCGTCCAGGAAGGCCAGGTCGTGCACCGTCACCACACCGCCCGCGCGCACCGCGGGCGGCAGCGCGAAGTTGGTGCCGTGCACCACGTCCACCGTTCCCGCCCGCAGCGCCCCCGGCGGGAACGGCGCCCGGGCCCCCCCCCCCCGCCCCCCCCCACCCCCGCCCCCCCCCCCCCCCCCGCCCACGCCAAACCCCCACCAACCCCGGCGG
>NZ_JAIUJZ010000232.1:0-3567 GCF_020176775.1 Saccharopolyspora sp. 6M | reverse complement strand
CCCCCCGCCCCGCCGCCCCCCCGGTGCGCCCCCCCGGCGCGGGGGACACCACCGCCCCCCGGGCCCGGCCGGGCCCGGCCCCCGGGGGGGCCCGCACCCCCGGCGGGACCGCCCCGCGCAGCGCGCGCCAGCCGCGCGCCGTGAATCCGATCGCCCGAGCGTCCACATCGGACATCCGGCCGAGCTCCGCGCTCAACGACGCGGTGTAGCGCCCGATCCCGGTGCGCCTGCCCAGCAGCGGAGTGCCGTCCAGCAGGACCCGCAGCGGCCCGCTCACCGCTTGCGGAGCCGATCACCGGCCAGCCTGCGCAACCGGCCACCGGCCCGCCGCGCGACCTCCACCGGGCCACCCGCGTCCAGGTACTCGCGCAGCAGCGCCACGTCCCGGCGCACCGCCTCCACCCGGTCCGGCGGCTGCGTCCGGGTCAGCGGCGAGGCGGCGCGCAACCGGTCCGCGGCCGGACGCGGATCGCGGCAGAACTCGGTGAGCGGCGCCAGCACCGACTCCCAGGTGAACCGCTCCCGCACCGCCTCGATGCGCTCCCGGCAGGACGCGGCGAACTCCGCGTCGTAGAGCACCCGCTCCAGCGCCGCGGCCAGCGCGTCCGGGTCCTCGGCGGGCACCACCACGCCCAAGCCCTCCTGGCGCACCAGGTCCGCGAACGAATCGCCGTCCGTGGTCACCACCGGCAGGCCCGACCACAGGTAGTCCAGCACCCGGGTGCGGAACGCGAACGTCGTCTCCACGTGCTCGAAGTGCGAGGTCACGCCGCAGTCGGCGTCCAGCAGGAAGTTCTGCCGCTCCCCGTACGGCACCCACGTCTCGTTGAAGAACACGTGCTTGCCGGTCAACCCCAGCCGGTTCGCCAGGTGCCGGGTCCGGTCCGCCATGCCCATCTCCGGCACGTCCGGGTTCGGGTGCTTCATGCCGAGGAAGAACAACCGCACGTCGTGGTGCCGCCGCGCGACCCGGTCCACCGCGTGCAGCAGCGTCAGCGGGTCGAACCAGCTGTAGACACCGCCCGCCCACAGCACCACCTTGTCGTCGGCGTCCACGCCCGGCTGCACGCCCTTGATCGCCGGGCCGGTGCGGCGCGGCGCCACCGAGGACAACCCGAACGGCACCACCTCCAGCAGCGAGCGCACCGTCGGATCCGTGTCGTAGAGGCCCGGCGTCAACCGGCCCAGCGACGCCAGGTGCCCCAGCCAGAAGTGCCGCTGCCGCTCCGAGGCGCACAGGAAGAAATCACCGCGCTCCAGCTGCGAGTTCAGCACCTTCGTCACCCCGCGCAGGTCGGCGGCGCGGCGCTCGTCGTCGGTGTCCCGGCCCTGCTCCAGCAGCTCCAGGTGCATCGGGTCGTACACGTCGCACACCACGACCTTCGTGGAGTCGGCGTGCTTGAGCGCGGGCACCATCTCCAGCACGTGGCCCTGCACGATCACCACGTCCGCCCACTCCACGTGCGCGGCGAGCTCGCGCGGTTTCGCCGCCACCACGGGGAAGGCCGACTCCGGCGGGTTCACGTGCGCGTTCACGCTGACCAGCCGCACCTGGTGCTCGGCGCTGAGCACCTCGGCCATGTGCCAGGCGCGGATCGCCGGGCCCGCCATCCGCTCGGCCACCGCGTCCCCGGTGATCACCGCGATGGTGCGGGGGCGGCCGTAGACCTCGTCCAGGCCGAACGCGTCCACCAGCACCTCGTGCGCGGCCAGGTAGCTCGGCAGCGGGTAGGCCGGTTCCATCGCCTTGCGCATCAGCGGCACCAGGTCCGCGTCCGAGCGCACCCGGGCGGCCTGCTCGACCTCCCGCGACGCGGCCAGCTGCGGCAGCATCTCCACGAACCGGTCGATCGCGAGCAGGCTCGCCAGCGAGTCCCGCGAGATCGGCACGTCGTCGTCGAAGTCCGGGCCCTCCGGGCGCCGCGTCATCTCCAGCTGGTCCGGGTCGATGTCGCCGCGGGCGGTGGCCCGGCGCACCGACAGCGCCATCGCGGCGGGCAGCACCTTCGCCAGCGTCTCGGCGGAGACGTTCTTGTACAGGGCGGCCAGCGCGTTGCGCTCCAGCAGGAAGTGCTCCCGCGCCGAGGACACCTGCGTCATCGAGGCGTGGTGGCGGTGGAAGGTCAGCGACCGCGGCTCGTAGCGCACCCGCCAGCCCCGCAGGTTCAGCCGCCAGCCCAGGTCCACGTCCTCGTAGAACATGAAGAACCGCTCGTCGAACCCGTCCAGCGCGGCGAACAGCTCGGCGCGCACCAGCAGCGCCGAACCGGTGCCGAACAGCACGTCCCGCGGCGCGTCGTGGCTGCCGTCGTCCGGTTCGCCCGCGAACCGCTTGTAGCCCATGCCGAACCAGGTGAGCCCGCCGTCCACGAAGTCGACGAGCTCGCCCTCCCAGTCCAGGACCTTGCTGGCCACCGCGCCCACCGTCGGCTCGGCGCGCAGCACCGCCACCGCGGCCCGCACCCAGTCCCGGTCCGGCCGGGCGTCGTTGTTCAGGAACGCCAGCACCTGGCCGGACGCGGTCCGCGCGCCCAGGTTGCAGCCGCCGGCGAAACCCAGGTTCTCGCCCGGTTCCAGCACGGTGGTGCCCGGTGCCGCGGCGCGGATGCGGGCGGCCTCGGCGCTGCTCGGGGTGTTGTCGACGCAGATCAGTTCCAGCCGGTCCGCCGGGTAGTCCAACTGGTCGCGCACCGCGCGCAGGCACGTGATCGTGTCCTCGGCGCCGCGGTGGTTGACGACGATCACGGAGACTGCGGGCAGCGCAGCGGACTCGGAGGTAACAGCCACGCCCCTAAGCGTGCCCTATCGGCGCCCGCCGAACGCACGCAGTCCGAAGATCCACCCGAATCCGGCACCCCCGTTTCCGGGGTGAACGGACCGTTCGTCCCATCCCGTTGGACCAACGGTCCGTTCACTCGGGGATCGGGCGGGTCAGCGGCCCGCCCAGCGGTGCCACACCTCGGCGCGGGCGGTCGCGGTGCGGCCGCGGCGGGCGAGCAGCGCGGCGGGAGCGTGGGCGCCGAGCTCGGCGAGCACCCGCAGCCGCAGCGCGAGCCGGAAGTTCGCCGGCGGCACCGGATCCCCGCGCAGCCTGCGCAGGGGCAGCACCGCGGTGAGCGCGGCGAAGCGCGCCAGCTCCCGCGCCGCGACCCGTCCCGGCGCGCAACGCAGCAGCGCCAGCAGCCGGTTCCGCTCGTTCCACCGGTGGAACTTCGCCGAGCCTGGCCGGGTGCTCGCGCCGTGCAGGTGCGCCACCCGGGCATCGGGCACCAGCAGCACCCGGCCGCCGTCGAGCCGCAGCCGCCACGCGGTGTCGGTGTCCTCGTAGTAGCAGAAGAACCGCGCCGGAACCCCGCCCGCGGCGCGCAGTTCCGCGGTCCGCAGCAGCGCCGCCCCGCCGCAGAACCCGAACACCTCCCGCGCCGGGCCGGCGGCGGCGCCCGAACCGGTTCCGCCGACGGATTCGGTCCCGCCGACCGACTCGACCTCGGCACCTGACTCGACCTGCACCGCCGGTTCGTCCCCGCCGGCCGAAGGGACCCCGCCGACGGACTCGCCCCCGTCCAC
>NZ_JAIUJZ010000231.1:3069-16093 GCF_020176775.1 Saccharopolyspora sp. 6M | reverse complement strand
GGACCGGACGGCCGCGGCGGACCCCCACCCGGGGCACCTCGGAATGCCGGCCGCGCGCGGACCGCGCACACCGGCCGCGGGGGGGGGCCCCCCCCCCCCCCGGCCGTCGTGCTGCCCGGTCCGATCAGACGCCGAGGCGCTGGAGCAGGTCGGCCTCGATGCGGTCCAGCTCGCCGGTCACCGCGCGGTGCGCGGCGCGGCGGCGCGGGGCGGGCATGTGCTCGGCCGCGCGGACGGCGCTGGTGAGCTGGCCCAGCCTGCTCTCGGCCTGGTCGGCGAACTTCTCCACCGGCGAGATCTCGGCGGCGCTGCGGCCGCCGGTGCGGGTGCGCAGGTCGCGCAGCGCCTCCGCGTCCCCGGCGATGCGGGCGTGCAGCGCCGCCCCGCGCCCGGTGAACCGGCCCAGATCGTCGACGGGCACGCCGAGCCGCCGCGCGCGGGCCCGGTCGTAACCGTCCCGCGCGGCGGTGAACGCCTGCCACGCGTAGGGGGCCAGCGCCGGGCCGAGGATCTTGGCGACGCCGACGGCCTTGCGGGCGTCGCCGGGGGTGAACCGGCCGTGCTCGCCCTTCTTGCGCGCCTTCTCGTCCCGCTTGGCGGCCTTGGCCGCGGCCTTCGCCTCCTGCTTGGCGGCCTTGGTCTCCGCCTTGGCCCCCTGCTTGACGGCCTTGGTGCCCTCCTTGGCCGTCCTGGTCCGCTGCTGGGCGGCCTTCGCCTCCAGCTTGGCGACCTTCTTGACCTGCTTGGCGGCCGAGCGCACGTCCCCGCCGGTGTCCCCGCCGGTGAGCGGCTCGGTGTCGAGCACCTCGGTGGTCAGTGCTGCGGTGGCCGGTTCGCGTCGCGTCATCGCCGCCTCCTGCTGTTCCGGCGCGGTCCGCGCCGTGCCGATGCCCCGACCTGGGGCTTCACCTCGCTCGCGGATCACTGTAAGGAGTCGCGGCGGCGGCTGCCGGTTGACCGGAAGCGCGAGTGATCTACCAGATGTGCACGCCGAGTCACCACTCGTGCAGCTGCGTCACCGGGGTGATGGGCGCGATCGTCGGGGGCACGGCCTACGCTGCGGGGCGTGGAGAACGAGGTGCTGCTCGACGCGGGCGTGGTCACGCGATGCCGCAGGAGGGTGCACCTCGACAACGACCCGCAGGCCCGCGACCTGCCGAAAGCACCCGTGGACCCGGGCATCGAGCAGCGCGTCAGCGACGCCGCCGACCACCGCCGCGCCATCGCCGACCGGCTCGAAGCCGCGCTCGGCGAGTCCTGGGCGCGCGTCCCCCGCGATGCGAGCAGGCGGCAGCGCGAACGGGAGACGCTCACCGCGATGCGGGACGGCGTCCGCTTCATCTCCGGCGCGCAGCTGCCCGCCGACCCCGAAGCCGGCCGGTTCGGCGGCATCGACCTGCTGGTGCGCGTCGACTCCGGCTACCTGCCGGTGCTGGTGGTGCGGCACAAGACCACCGACCCCGGCAACGGCGCCCGCACCTCCCCGGTGGAGGACCCGCTGCCCGGCTCGGCGCGGCGGGACCCGCGGCGCAAGGTGCGGTCCCAGCCCCGGGACCAGCTGCGGCTCGCCCACCTGGTGCGGCTGCTCGCCGCGTGCGGGATGGCCGCGCCCGGCAACCCCACCGGCGGCGTCATCGGCGTCGACGGCGACGTCGTCGTCTGGCACGACCTGCTCGCCCCGAACTGGCCGGGCGGCCGCACCGCGCTCGCCGAGTACGACGCCCGGTTCACCGACCGGGTCGCCGTCGCCACCGCCGCCGCGACCGGCGCCGAACCGCTCGCCCTGCCGTCCCGCGTCACCGAGTGCAAGGGCTGCCCGTGGTGGCCGACCTGCTCGGCCGAACTGCGCGACGCCCGGGACGTGAGCCTCGTCGTGCGCGGCGAGGACGCCACCGCGCTGCGCGGCGCCGACGTGCACACCGTCGACGACCTCGCGGCCATGACCCCCGAGCGGGGCGCGGGCACCGCGCTCGGCGCCGCCCGCACCGCCGAGGCCGTGCTGCTGGCGAAGGCGTGGCTGCGCGACCTCCCGCTGGTCCGCCGCGTCCGCGAGCTCGACGTGCCGCGCGCCGACGTGGAGATCGACGTCGACATGGAGAGCTACGCCGACTCCGGCGCCTACATGTGGGGCTGCTGGCTCTCCGGCGTCGACGTCGACGAGGAACCGGGCTACCGCGCGTTCGTCACCTGGGACCCGCTGCCCTCCGACGACGAGGCCCGCTCGTTCGCCGAGTTCTGGTGCTGGTTCACCGCCGTCCGCGAGCGGGCGCACGCGCGCGGCCTCACCTTCCGCGCCTACTGCTACAACGAGCTCGCCGAGAACCGCTGGATGCTGTCCTCCGCCGAGCGGTTCGCGGGCAAGCCCGGCATCCCCGAGGTGTCCGAGGTGCGCCGGTTCATCGGCTCCGGCGAGTGGGTCGACCTGTTCGCCGCCGTCCGCGACCAGTTCCTGTGCCCGCAGGGCAAGGGGCTCAAGGTGATCGCGCCCAGCGCCGGGTTCGCCTGGCGGGACCCGGAGGCCAGCGGGGAGAACTCGATGCGCTGGTACCGGGACGCCGTGGGCCTCGACGGGCAGCGGCCCGAGCCGTCGCAGCGGCGGCGGCTGCTGGAGTACAACGAGGACGACGTCCGCGCCACCCTCGCCGTCCGCCGCTGGATGACCTCGCCCGAAGCGGGGGAGATCCCGTTCACCGAGGACCTCTGACCCGGTCCGGCCGGACCGATCACGGGACGAGGACCGCCCGGCCGGTGATGTCCCCGTGGTGGAGCCGCTCGTAGACCTCGGGTGCCTGCTCCAGCGGGAAGGTCTCGGTGTGCACCGAGATGGCGCCGGAGCGGCCCAGCGCCAGCACGTCCAGCAGCTCGGCGCGCCCGCCCCAGCAGGGCGCCGCCACCGACACCCCGAACGGCACCGCGCCGAACGCCACCGGCAGCCGGCCCTCGCCGACCCCGACGAGCGTGACGTCCCCGGCGATGCCGACGCACTCCGCCGCGGTGCGCACCGTGGGTTCCGCGCCGACGAAGTCGACGACGAGCTCGGCGCCGCGCCCGCCGGTCAGCTCGCGGACCCGCCGGGCGGCGTGCTCGTCCGAGCGCAGCACCTCGTGCGCACCGACCCGCCGCGCCAGCTCCAGCGGCTCCTCGGCCAGGTCGATCGCGACGATCCGGGCGGGGGTCAGCGCCCGCAGCAGCTGCACGCCGAGGTGCCCGAGCCCGCCGACGCCGATCACCACGGCGGTGCTGCCCGCCACCAGCTTCGGCAGCGAGCGGCTGATCGCGTGGTACGGGGTGAGGCCCGCGTCGGTCAGCGGGGCCGCCACCACCGGGTCCAGCCCGTCCAGCGGCGCCAGGTGCCGCGGGTCGTCGACCACCATGTACTCGGCCATCGCGCCCGGGGCGGCGCGCCCGGGCGCCACCACGCCGAGCTCGGCGGTGCGGGTGCAGTAGTTCTCCATGCCGGTGGCGCACTGCCGGCAGCCGCCGCAGCCCCACGGCCCGTACACCGCGACCTGCTCGCCCTCGGCCACCGCGGTGACGCCGCGCCCGACGGCGGCGACGGTGCCCGCGCCCTCGTGGCCGAGGGTCAGCGGCAGCGGGTACGGGAAGCCCTCGGCGGGCCAGCTCATCACGGTGAAGTCGGAGTGGCAGACGCCCGCGGCCTCGACGCGCAGCAGCACCTGGCCGGGGCCCGGTTCGGGGACGGGGATCTCGACGACCTCCGGCCTGGAACCGACCTTGCGGTACTGCACGGCCTTCATCGAGCCCATTCGCGAGCGCCCTCCCCGATCCGGATCACCTGGCTGATCATTTTGGCGGCATCCGCAGCGCGCCGTCCATGCGGATGACCTCACCGTTGAGGTAGTCGTGCTCGACGATGCCGACCGCGAGCTTCGCGTAGTCGCCCGGCACGGCGAGCCGCTTCGGGAACGGCACCCCGGCGGCGAGCCCGGCGCGGAACTCCTCGCTGACGGTGGCCAGCATCGGGGTGTCCACGATGCCGGGAGCGATGGTCATCACCCGGATCCCGGCGGAGGCCAGGTCGCGGGCGGCGGGCAGCGTCAGGCTCGCCACCCCGCCCTTGGAGGCCGCGTAGGCGACCTGGCCGATCTGCCCGTCGAAGGCGGCGACGGAGGCGGTGTTGATGACGACGCCGCGCTGCCCCTCCCGGTCGGGTTCGGTCTCGCGGATCGCCGCGGCGGCCAGCCGCAGCACGTTGAAGGTGCCCAGCAGATTGATCTCCAGGACCTTGCGGAACAGGTCGAGGTCGTGCGGGCCCTGCTTGCCGCTGATCCGCGCGGACGGCCCGATCCCGGCGCAGTTCACCACGATCCGCAGCGGCACCCCGGCGCCCGCGGCCTGCTCGACGGCGGTGCCGACCTGGTCGGCGTCGGTGACGTCGGCGGCGGTGTAGGTGATGCCGTCGACGGGCGGCGCCGCGGTCACCGAGTCCGGCAGGTCCACGCCGAACACGTGCGCGCCCCGTTCGGCGAGCGCGCGGGCGGTGGCCGCGCCGAGCCCGGAGGCGGCGCCGGTGACGATGGCGGCGGTGCCGGTGATCTGCATGGGTCTCTCCTCGGTGTCGATCGCGATGCGCTCGTAGTCAACCAGTACTGGGCGCGGTTGTGCAGTACTGATCGGGTCGTGAACTGCCGTGCACCGCTGCGTCACCACCCGAGCAGCAGCGCGTGAACAGTTGCCGAAGCGGCCTTCCCCGCCCGGCCGGTGTGCCACGATTCGAGCGAGGTCAGCTTCCCGAACTGGGGATTTCCCGGTCGGGCCGCCGCTGTGGAGGTCGCCGTGTTCGCTCGCCGGATCGTGGTCGTCGGGACGGGGTACGTCGGGTTGACGACCGGCGCCTGCCTGGCGTCGCTGGGACACCGGGTGGTGTGCAGCGATGTGGACGCCGCGAAGGTCGCCCGGCTGTCCCGCGGCGAGGTCGGCATCCTCGAACCCGGGTTGGGCGAGCTCGTCGCCGAGGGCATCGCGGCCGGGCGGCTGGAGTTCGTGCTCGGCTCGGCCGGTGCGGTCGCCGACGCCGAAGTGGTGTTCCTGTGCGTGCCCACGCCGATGGGCTCCGGCGGTGGCGCGGACCTGGCCGCCGTCGAATCGGTCGTCGCCGAGGTCGCCACCGAGCTGCCGGCCGGGTGCGTGCTGGTGTGCAAGTCGACGGTGCCGGTGGGCACCTCGGCGCGGGTCGCCGAGCTCGTCGGCCGCCCCGACGTGGCCGTGGTGTCGAACCCGGAGTTCCTGCGCGAGGGCTCCGCGGTGCACGACTTCCTGAACCCGGACCGGATCGTGGTGGGCTCCGCCTCGCAGGACGCCGCCGAGCGGGTCGCCGCGCTCTACGCCCGGCTGGGCGCGCCGACGGTGCTCACCGACGCGCCGAGCGCCGAAATGGTCAAGTACGCGGCGAACTGCTTCCTCGCGACGAAGCTGTCCTACGTGAACGCGGTCGCGGAGCTGTGCGAGCGGCTGGGCGCCAACATCTCGGACGTCACCGAGGGCATGGGCTACGACCGGCGGATCGGGCAGTCGTTCCTGCAGCCCGGGCCCGGCTGGGGCGGCTCCTGCCTGCCCAAGGACACGGCCGCGCTGCTGCAGGTGGCGCAGTCCGTCGGGTTCGACTTCGAACTGCTCGGCGCCGCGATCGACTCGAACGCGCGGCAGCGGGAGCAGATGGTCGCGAAGGTCGCCGACGCGTGCGGGGTCGGCGTGGCCGGCTCGCTCGACGGGGTGCGGCTGGGGTTGCTGGGCCTCACGTTCAAGGCGGGCACCGACGACCTGCGGGATTCCCCGGCACTGGCGGTGGCGGAGCTGCTGGCCGCGCGCGGCGCGGAACTCGTGGCCTGCGACCCGGGGCTGCGCGGCGACGAGGCGCCGCTGCGGGACGTGGTGACCTTGGTGGACGACCCGTACGAAGCGGCGAAGGGCTCCGCCGGGCTGGTCGTGCTCACCGAGTGGCAGCAGTTCCGCGCGCTGGACTGGCCGCGGGTGGCGGGCCTGCTCGCCGGGCCGGTCGTGGTGGACACCCGCAACCACCTGGACCCGGACGTGCTGCGGCGGGCCGGGATCTCCTGGCGCGGCGTGGGCAGGCTCCCCGTCGGCTGAGTGCCTTTTCTGTTGGACTCGGTCCGCGCAGTGCTCGGGTGGCGGAACCTCAGCGGTCCCCTCGCTGCGGGATCGATTTCACAGGTGGCTCCGCCACATGAGAAATCGCTGTCCTCGCGAGGGAACCGCTGAGAACCCGCGGGTGGTCGGCCCGGGTGCGTGGTCGCCGCTCATCGGCTTCGCCGCTGACAAGAAACAGCAACGGGCCGCTGGGGAGCGGCGAAGGCGGGCGGTCCGCCGCTCCGCCGGGGCTGCGCGGGGGGTGAGGTGGTCACCCTGGGGCACGGGACGCTGCTGGGACGGGTGAGGCCGGAGGGGCGGTGCCGGACGTCGGGGCGGGTCGTTCCCGGCGCCGCGGGGGTTGTGGACGGGCGGCCCGCGGGCCGTGCGCCGGGCCGGTGGTGGTGGGCCGGTGGCGGTCCGGCGCGGAACCGTGGGACGACCGGCCGGTGAACGCGCGCCCGCACCACCGGGCCAGCGCAAACATTCCTTCCACAGCCTGTGGACAACTCCGTTCCCCGAGCTCCCGGGGGTGCGCGGCACCCGCTCCGCGCCCGGTTGTGCACAGGTGTGGACGAAGTTGTCCACAGGTGTGCACAACTCGGCGCGGAGCGCGACCACGGCACCGCCGGGCATCCCGGACGGGCACCGGCCACCGCGACCCAGGGTGACGCCGAGGGCCCCCGGAACCGCGCCACCGACCGGATCGGGTCTCAGGAACCGAGGCGGTAGCCCATGCCGCGGACCGTGCGGATCCGCTCGCTGCCGATCTTGCGGCGCAGCGCCCGCACGTACACGTCCACCACGTTCGAACCGGGGTCGAAGTCGTAGCCCCAGACGTGGGACAGGATCTGCTCCCGGGACAGCACCTGGCCGGTGTGCCGCAGGAACAGCTCCAGCATCGCGAACTCGCGGGCGGTCAGGTCGACCGTCGCGTCCGGCAGCTGGGCGCGCCGGGTCCGCAGGTCCAGCGACAGGTCGCCGTCGCGCAGCACCGCCACGTCCGGCGCGCGGTCCGCCGAGCGCAGCCGCAGCCGGACCCGCGCCAGCAGCTCCTCGAACCGGAACGGCTTGGTCATGTAGTCGTCGGCGCCGCCCTCCAGCCCGGCGACGGTGTCGTGCACCGAGTCCCGCGCCGTCAGGATGATCACCGGGAGGGTGATCCGCTGCGCACGCACCGCTTGCAGCACCGAGAACCCGTCCTTGCCGGGCAGCCCCAGGTCGAGCACGGCCAGGTCGTGGTTGCCGCCGAGCAGCAGCTCCTGCGCGGTGGCGCCGTCCCCGGCGACCGAGGTGCCGAAGCCGTTGGCGCGCAGCCCCTTCTCCAGGAACGCCGCGATGCGCGCCTCGTCCTCGACGATCAGGATCTTGCTCACGGTTTGGCCTCCTCGGTGGTCGCGGGCGGGACGAGGCCGGGCACCGCGCCCGGCCAGGCGGGCAGGTCGAGGCCGAAGGTGGCCCCGTTCCCGGGTTCGGACAGCACCCGCACCCGCCCCTGGTGCGCTTCGGCGATGGCGGCGACGATCGCCAGCCCCAACCCGGCGCCACCGCGGCCGGGACCGCTGCCGTGCGCGAACCGGGCGAAGATCTGCTCCACCTCGGCCGGGTCCACCCCCGGCCCGCGGTCGGTGACCCACAGCGTCAACCGGCCCAGGCTCAGCGCCGAGCCGATGCGGATCTCCGAGCCGTCCTCGGTGTGCTGCACCGCGTTCTGCGCCAGCTGCACCACGGCCTGGGTGAGCCGCTGCGCGTCCACCACCACGTCGCCCTCGCCGATGCTCTCCAGCACCCAGCGCCGGTCCGCGATGGAGCGCACCTTCGCGTCGATGTCGCTGGTGAGCTCGGCCAGCGACACCTCGGCGGGGTGCACGAAGTCGGGCCGGTCCGCCTTGGCCAGCATCAGCAGGTCCTCCACGATGCGGGTCATCCGGTCCAGCTCGTCGGTGCACAACCGCACCACCTCGTCACGCTCCTCCGGGTCGTCCCCGAGCAGTTCGAGGTGCCCGCGCACGATGGTGATCGGGGTGCGCAGCTCGTGGCTGGCGTCGTCGACGAACTGGCGCTGCGTGCTGAACGCCGATTCGAGCCGGTCGAGCATCGCGTTGAACTGGTAGGCCAGC
The DNA here is from genome assembly GCF_020176775.1 of Saccharopolyspora sp. 6M. NCBI lineage: Bacteria > Bacillati > Actinomycetota > Actinomycetes > Pseudonocardiales > Pseudonocardiaceae > Saccharopolyspora > Saccharopolyspora sp. 6M. The sequence continues at coordinate 7,865 of NZ_JAIUJZ010000231.1, read as the reverse complement.
GCCGCGATGTCGTCGCGGCCCTCCACCGGGATGCGGCGGGTCAGGTCGTGCTCGCTGATCTCCGCGGCCGTCTGCCGCACCACCCGCACCGGCGCCAGGATCGCCCCGGCCACCACCCACGACGAGGCCGCCGCCAGCAGCACGCCGAACGCGCTGACCAGGACCAAGGTGCGCACCACCTCGTGCACCTCGGACACGTCGGCGGCGGTGAAGTGCCCGGTGATGAACCAGGCGTGCCCGCCGTCGCGGGTGTGCACCTCCACCTTCACCCAGCGCAGCGGTCCGGCGCTGGAGCGCGCGGTGCCCTCCCGGGCGGCGGAGTGCGAGATGCGTTCCAGCAGGCCCGGGTCGTGCACCGCCGCGCGGGTGCCCTTGTCCTGCGACTGCACCCGCATCTGCAGGCCGGTGGGCGTGTCCCAGGTGCCGATGAGCGCTTCCCACGCGTCCGGGTACTGCTGGCCGAGGTAGGTCTCGAACAGCACCTCCGGGTCGCCTATCGGCACGCCGGTGGCGGGATCGCGGCCGACGTGGGCGAAGTTGACGAACTCGTGCCCCTCCTGCTCCAGGGCGGCGGTGACCTTGTTCATCGCTTCGTTGTGCAGGAACCGCCAGACCAGCAGCACGATCCCGGTCAGCACCACGACCAGCACCAGCAGCATCCAGCCCATGATCTGGGCGCGGGCGGGGACGCGGGTGCCGCGGCGCGCCTGCTCAGTCGTCATCGTCCGGCCGGCTCGGGGAGTCGGGGTGGCCCGGGGAGTCGGGGTCGTCGGGGGAGTCGTCGGGATCATCGGGATCGTCGTCGTCGTCCTCCGGTTCCGGCGGTGGCAGGTCGGCGGGCGCCGAGGTGGCGACGACCGGCGGCGTCGCCGGCCTGCTGGGGGCCAGCTCGACCAGGTCGCCGACGCGCGCCGCCGCAGGCACTTGCGGGGCGCGCGGGCCGTTGCTCAGCGCGTAGCCCAGCAGCACCGCGGTGATCGGCAGCGCGAGCGCGGCGATGAGCAGCGGCAACCTCTTCACCGGCCTCATGCCCGCATCGTCGCCGCCTTCCTGGCCCCGGAGGATGAGAAGGGCATGAGAACTTTCTCATGCGGGGCGCCGGAGGTTGCGCGGATCCCGCGCCTGGCGGCACCGCCCAGCGGCTAGCCTGCACCACGAACGGGTGCCGCCGCGATCGCGGACCGGCACGGGTACTGGGGCCGAGGGCAGGCGCGATGGGTGAAGACGGCGACCGGCTGATCGACTGGACCGGGGAGCGCTGCGTGCCCTGGGCCGACGACGTCCAGGTGATCTACGAGCACTACCACCGGTACGCCCTGGCGGCCCGGTTCGTCCGCGGCAAGCGGGTGCTGGACCTGGCGTGCGGCGAGGGCTACGGGGCCGCGCTGCTGGCCGCCGAGGGCGCGGAGGTCGTGGGCCTCGACGTCGACCCGGCGACCGTGGAGCACGCCACCCGGAGCTACGGCTCCCGCGACGTCTCGTTCCGCACCGGCTCGATCACCGACCCGGACGTGCTGGCCGATGAGAAGCCGTTCGACGTGGTGGTGTGCTTCGAGGCGATCGAGCACGTCGCCGAGCACGACGCGGTGCTCGCCCTCGTCCGGTCCCGCCTCGGACCGGGCGGGTTGTTCCTGGTCAGCACCCCGGACACGGACGTCTACCAGCACGAGCACGGCAACGACAACCCGTTCCACGTCAAGGAGCTCACCGGCCCCGAGTTCGAGTCGCTGCTGGAGGGCGCGTTCCGGCACGTGGCGGTGCTGCGGCAGAACGCGGCGGTCGGCTCGGTGCTGACCCCCGCCGACCCGGGCGACCCGGACACCGCGATCGAAGGCGTCCGGTTGCAGACGCTGCACCAGGACGGGTCGGGCGCGTGGTCGGTGCGCCAGGGCCTGCCGCACACCTACCTGCTGGGGGTGGCCTCGGACCGGCCGTTGCCGAAGCTGCCCGCCGCGGCGGTGCTGCTGGACGACGAGCTCACCCTGGCCCGCCGGGCCGGGCAGGCCGACGTGCGGCCGATCATCGAGCAGCGCGACGAGGCGGTAGCCGACGTCGCGAAGCTCAACGAGCACTACCAGCGCAGCCGCGCGGAAGCCGAGGAGCTCAAGGGCGCGGTCGCCCGGCTGGAGGAGCTGCGCCGCGCCGAGGAGTCCCGCGCCGACGAGCAGGTCCACGAGCAGCAGCGGCTGCGCACCGAGCTCGAAGCGGGCCTGGAGCAGGCCCGGCTCGGCGCCGACCGGGACGCGGCGCGCATCGAGTGGCTCCGCGACACCGTCACCCGCCTGGAGCAGCGCACCGCGGAGGCCGAGCGCACCGCCGCCGAGCTCGCCGAGCGCAACGCCGAGCTCGTCGCGCAGAACTCGGCGCTGGTGCAGCGCGCCGTCCGCAAGTACCGCACCGTCGTCGAGCGCGTCGCGCCCCGCGGCACCGCCCGCCGCGACGTCTACGAGCTCGCCCTCGGCAGGCAGCCCGGCGCGGTCGCGGCCGAGCAGGCGCCCGAGACGGGCCCGGTCGCGGTGCCGCGCAGCGACGACCCGGTGGTCAGCGTGATCGTCCCGGTGCACGGCAAGTGGCCCTACACCCGGCAGTGCCTGCGGTTCCTCGGTGGGCACCTGGTGTCGGTGCCGTTCGAGGTGATCGTGGTGGACGACGCCTCCCCGGACGACAGCGCGGTGCGGCTCGCGGAGTGCGAGGGCGTCCGGCTGGTGCGCGCCGAGCGGAACCTCGGGTTCATCGGCGCCTGCAACCTCGGCGCGCAGCACGCGCGCGGCAGGCACCTGTTCTTCCTCAACAACGACGCCGAGGTCACCGAGTCCTGGCTGGACCTGCTCGTGTCCACGATGGACTCCGACGAGCGGATCGGGCTGGTCGGCGCGAAGCTCGTCTACCCGGACGGCCGCCTGCAGGAGTGCGGCGGCATCGTCTGGGCCGACGGCACCGGCTGGAACCTGGGGCGCAACGGGGAACCGAACGCCTCCGAGCACAACGTGCTGCGCGACGTGGACTACTGCTCCGGCGCGGCGATCCTGGTGCGCGCCGAGGTGTTCCACCAGGTCGGCGGCTTCGACACCCGCTTCGCGCCCGCCTACTACGAGGACACCGACCTGGCGTTCGCGGTGCGCGCCGCCGGCTACCGCACCGTGGTGCAGCCGAAGGCCGTGGTGGTGCACCACGAAGGCGTCTCCAACGGCACCGACCTGTCCACCGGGGTGAAGCGGCACCAGGAGCTGAACCGCCAGGTGTTCGTGGACAAGTGGCGGGAGGTCCTCGCCGACCACCTGCCGGAGGCCTCGCCGCGGAACCTGTGGCTGGCCCGGCAGCGCGGCGCCCGCGGGCACCACGGGCCGATCGTGCTGGTGAAGGACCACCAGGTGCCGCGCCCCGACTTCGACTCCGGTTCGGTGCGGATCCGCCGCGTGCTGGAGCAGTTCGTGGAGCTCGGCGCGCGGGTCGTGTTCTTCCCCGGCAACCACGCGAAGCTGGAGCCCTACACCACCGAGCTGCAGCAGGCCGGGGTGACGGTGCTGCCGGAACCCGAGCTGCAGCAGGCGTTCCTCGCCGAGGCGGGCTCGGAGATCTCGCTGGCCGTGCTGTCCCGCCCGCAGGTCGCGTGGAGCCTGGTGGAGGAGCTGCGCACCCGCGCGCCGCGGGCCGTGCTCGCCTACGACACCGTGGACGTGCACTTCCTCCGGTTGCAGCGGCAGGCCGCGCTGGCAGAGGAGCAGGGCGAGCCGGACGTGGCGAAGGCGTTGCTGCGCAAGGCGTTCGCGTCCCGCGAGATGGAGCTCGGCCTGGTCCGCTCCTGCGACGTGACGCTGGTGGTGTCGGAGGCCGAGCAGCAGCTGCTCGGCGAACTGGTTCCGGACGCCGACGTGCGGGTGCTGTCCAACGTGCACGACGTCCGCGACGGCACCGAGTTCCCGCACGGCCGCCGCGACGTGCTGTTCGTCGGCAGCTTCGACCACCCGCCGAACCGGGACGCCGCGGAGTGGGCCGCCGCGGAGGTGCTGCCGCTGGTGCGCGAGCGGTGCCCCGACGCGGTGCTGCACGTCGTCGGCTCCAACCCGACCGAGGAGGTGCTGGCGCTCGCCGGGGACGGCGTCGAGGTGCACGGCTGGGTGCCGGACCTCGCCGCGCTCTACGAGCGCAGCCGGGTCGTGCTGGCGCCGCTGCGCTTCGGCGCGGGCGTGAAGGGCAAGGTGGGGGAGGCCCTCGGGCTGGGTGTGCCGGTGGTGGGCACGACGCTGGCGATGGAGGGCATGCACCTGGAGCCGGAGCAGGACGTGCTGGTCGCGGACGACGCTGCGGGGCTGGCGGCGGCCGTGGTCCGGCTGCTCACCGAGGACCCCACCTGGTCGCGGCTGTCCGCGGCGGGCAAGGCGGGCATCGCCGCCCAGTTCGGCCCGGACGTATCCCGAGCAGCGATCGCGAAACTCCTCGATGCGGAGCTGTGAACTCGGTTTGCGCCGTGGTGGGGTGGCGGAACCTCAGCGGGAATCCCGCTGAGAACCCGCGGGTGGTCCGGTTGCTCGGGTGGTCGCTGCTCAGCGGCTTCGCCACTGACAGGACATGGCCGAGAACCGCGACGCGGGTTCAACGCCGGGCGGTGAGGTTCCGTTCCGCTACCTCGGTGCTGCGCGGGGCGGGTCGGCGGACGGGGCAGCGGCATCGACGTGGAACGGCCCCCCCCCCCCGGGGGGGGGGGGGGGGGGGGGGGGGGGGCCGGGGGGGGCGGGCGGGGGGGGGGCGCCCCCGGCGCCGGGGGGGCCCCCCCCGCGGGGACCCCGGGGGCGCAG
>NZ_JAIUJZ010000231.1:0-3062 GCF_020176775.1 Saccharopolyspora sp. 6M | reverse complement strand
CAACCCCCCCCCCCCCCCCCCCCCCCCGGGCCCCGCCCCCCCCCCCGGGGGTGGGGGGGCCGTCGGTGTTCGGGAGCCGTCAGTCGCGGACGGTCGGCGGCGTCTGCGCGAGCTGCTGGTCCAGCAGCGCCTTGAACGCGGTCTGCGCGGCCGCCTTGTCCGGCGCGTTCACGTCCACGATGATCGCCCAGCCGTGCGCCACGTAGGCGGTGCGGTACACGCCGCCGCCGGTCGTCATGACCTCCACGCCCCGGTACGACAGGTCCTCGTCCGCGGCGAGGCCCTGCTGGTCGTCCAGGTAGGCCTCCGCGACCGACTGCGCCGCGGTCTGGTCCGGCATCCGCACCGCGATCAGCACCGAGGTGGCGGCCCCGTCGCTGCGGCTGAAGAACGCGTCGATCAGTCCGCCCTGCAGCGCGGCGGCGCGCACCGGGTCCCGCAGCACTCCGGACTTGGGGCTGTTCTCCAGCGCCGGGCGGTCCAGCGGACCGTTGTACGGGTGCGGCTGGCCCGGCGGCACGGCCACCAGGACCTCGGGGGTGGCGGCCGGCGCGGGCTTCGGCGCGGGCGGTTCCGGCAGCGGCTCGCTGGTGGGCACCGGCGGCGCCTGCTGCTCGGTGGGGCGCTGCGGTTCCGCCTGGTCGTCACCGGAGGTGAAGTAGAAGACCCCGGCGACGATGACGCCGACGAGCAGCACCGCGCCGAGCGCGATGCCCGCGATGGTCTTGCCCTTCGAACCGCCGTCGCCGACCTCGAAGACCTCCGGGCCCTGCCGCATCCAGCTGGTGTCGCCGTGCTCGGGGGCCGACGGCTGCTCCGGTTCGCCCCACGGGGAGGCCTTCTCACCGGTGTTCCACCCGGGCTGCTGGTTCCAGCCGGGCTGCTGCTGGCCGGCCCACGGCTGCTGCTGGCCGACGTTGACGACCTGGGTGCTCTCCGACTGCTGCGCCATCGGGTTCGGCACGACCTGCGTGGACTCGTTCGACGGCTGCGGTTGCTGCGGCTGCTGCTGGGCGGCCTGCGCGCCCTGCGCCGCGGCGGCGCCCCAGTTGAACGCGGGCGGGAACGGGCTCTGCTGACCACTTTGCGGGGTCCCCTGTTGGGGGAAGCCACCGGAGGGCGTGCCGGGCTGCTGCTGCGGGAGGTCGCCGGATGCGGGTCCGGATTGCCCGCCCTGCGACCTACCGATCAGCGCGTCCCGCCGGGAGCGGTACTCCTCGGCGGAGATCCTGCCTGCCGCGAGTTCGGCGTCGAGGTTGTGCAGCTCGTCTTGCCAGGTCACCGATGCGCCCTTTCCGGTTTTCACGAGTCGCTGCCGATGTGCGATCGATCGTCATTTTGCACCCCCAGGAGTGCGCGCGATGCACCGGCCGGATAACGATCCGCCCGGCGTGAGCAACCGCGCGCGGTCGCGCTCGTCGAAACGCGCGTCGAGATCGCGGTGCCACCGGATACGCTACTCGGCGTCGAGGCTGGGATCGACGGTGACATCGCGGGGGTGAAACGGATGGGCACGCAGCGTGTCGACCACGCCCATCCGGAGCGGTTCGCCGAGCCCTCGCACGGTTTCGCCTGGATCCGCATGATCGGTGCGCTGGTCGTGATCTACGGGCACAGCTCGCCGCTGGTCGGAACGGGAGAACTGTTCCCGCCGGAATGGCCGGTGCAGCCCGACGAGGGCGTGCTCATGGGTTTCTTCGCGATGAGCGGATTCCAGATCACCGAGAGCTGGGTGCGCGATCCGCACCCGCTCCGGTTCGCCGCGAAGCGGGTGCTGCGGCTGTGGCCGCCGATGCTGGCGGTGACCCTCGGGATGGCGCTGATCGTCGGCCCGCTGGTGACGACGCTGCCGGTGCGCGAGTACTTCGCCGCGCACGACACCTGGGGCTACGTCGTCAACAACGCCGGGATGCTGACGCTGCAGCACACCCTCCCCGGCGTGTTCACCGCGAACCCGTGGCCGGACGCGGTGAACGGTTCGCTGTGGACGCTGCCGATGGAGCTGCTCGCCTACGGCGGGTTGTACGCGCTGCTGCTCCTGGGCGCGGCGAAGCAGCGGTGGCGCTGGCTGGCGGTCGCGGCGCTGGTCGCGCTGGTGGTGTGGGACCGGCACCTGGAGCAGATCCCGGGCGCGGAGTCGGGCGGTGCGCTGCTGAGCGTCCCGGTCGAGTCGCTGGTGGCGTTCCTGGTGGCGTTCGCGCTGGGCGTGGTGCTGAACCTGTACCGCGTCCCGTTGTCGCCGACGGCCGCGCTCGCGGGCCTGGTGGTGCTGGCGGCGATGCCGAACAGCATCGCGGCGTCGTTCCTGATGACCTTCGTGGCGAGCTACGCGGTGGTGGTGGCGGGGCACTTCTGGCCGTCGCGGCTGACGGTGCCCGGCTGGTTCGTCAACGGCAGCTACGGCGTGTACGTGTGGGGCTTCCCGGTGCAGCAGCTGCTGGCGATGGCGGGGATCGCGAACCAGTACGTGATGCTGCTGTGCGCGGCGCCGATCGCGTACGTGCTGGGCACGGCGTCCTGGGTGTTCGTCGAGGACCCGACGATGAAGCTGCGCCGCTACGTGGCGCCGGACCGGCCCGCCCGCGCCGCCGAGCAGCGCCCGCGGGACGGCCGGGAGGACGGCTGGGCGGACGAGGACGGCTGGGCGGACGAGGACGACCGGGACGGCTGGGACGACGAGGACGGCTGGGACGACCGGGAGGACTGGTCGGACGAGGACCGCGACGACCGCGAGCGCTGGGACGACCGCGACGACCGCGAACGCTGGGACGGGCACGACGACCGGTACGACCACCGGGAGAGTGGGCACCGGGCGCGTGGTGACGACCTGGGCCGCGCGGATCGGGACGGCCGCGCCGTGCTCGCCGCCCACCCGGCCCACGCCGAGCGCGACGACCTCGACCCCCGGTTCGAGCGGGCCGCCGCGCCCGCCGGCCCGCCGGAGCAGACCCGACACCGGGCCGACCCGCCGACCCACCGCGCCGAACCCGTCCGGCCCGAACCGGCCAGGCCCGAACCCGCCAGGCCCGAACCCGCCAGGCCCGAACCCGCCAGGCCCGAAC
>NZ_JAIUJZ010000230.1:0-16150 GCF_020176775.1 Saccharopolyspora sp. 6M | reverse complement strand
CCTGCCTGCCGAGCCCCCGCCGAGCCCCCGCTTCCCCGCGGATCCAGCGCCGGCCGCGCGACCGCGGCCCCCGCTGATCCCCGTCCTGGTGCTGCCCGCGCTGGTGCTGGTGCAGGTCGGTGTGGTCTGGTCCGGGCACGGATCGGCGGCCCTGTGGGCGTGGTGGGCGGTCGCGGTGCCGATGGCGGTGCTGGTGGCCGTGCGGGACCGCGTCGCCGTCGCGCTGCCGTTCGCGCTGTGGTGGCCGGACGTGGCGATGGTGGGTGCGGTGCTCGGCTACTCGCTCACGGCGGTGCCCGCCGGGCACCTCGCGTCCGTCGCCGCGGGGATGCTGGTGGTGTGCGCGCTGGCGCTCCTCCGCTTCCTCCGGTCCCGATCGTCCACGTCGGACCGGCGGCGCGGCCGGTGAGCGCTGGGCCGTCCCCGCGGCGGGGACGGCGCAGCCCGGTCGTCGGTGGCGGTCAGCCGCGGACGACGTTCACCAGGTGCTCGACGGCCTTGTCCACGTCGATCTCCTCGCGCTCGCCGGTGGCGCGGTCCTTGACCTCGACGACGCCCTTCGCGAGACCCTTGCCGACGACGAGGATCGTGGGCACGCCGACGAGTTCGGCGTCGGCGAACTTGACGCCGGGCGAGGAGGTCCGGTCGTCCAGCAGCACCCGCACCCCGGCCCCGTCGAGTTCCGCGGCGAGCCGCTCGCCGCCCTCGCGGACCGTCTCGTCCTTGCCCGCGATGACCACGTGCACGTCGGCGGGGGCGATCACGCGCGGCCACACCAGGCCGAGCTCGTCGTGGCTCTGCTCGGCGATGGCGGCGACCAGGCGGGACACGCCGATGCCGTAGGAGCCCATCGTGATCCGCTTCGGCTTGCCGTCCTGGCCGAGCGCGTCCAGCCCGAACGCGTCGGCGTACTTGCGGCCCAGCTGGAAGATGTGCCCGATCTCGATGCCGCGGGCCGCGACGAGGGTGCCGCCGCCGTCGGGCGCGAGGTCGCCTTCCCGGACCTCGGCGGCCTCGATGGTGCCGTCGGGGGTGAAGTCGCGGCCGCACACCAGGTCCACCACGTGGTGGTCGGCCTGGTCGGCGCCGGTGACCCACGCCGTGCCTGGCACGATGCGCGGGTCGGCGAGGAAGCGGATCCCGTTGTCCTGCAACGCCTTCGGGCCGATGTAGCCCTTCACCAGGAACGGGTTCGCGGCGAAGTCGGCCTCGTCGAGCAGCGCGACCTCGGCGGGTTCCACGGCGGCTTCGAGGCGCTTGAAGTCGACCTCGCGGTCGCCGGGAACCGCGATGGCCAGCAGCTTCCACTCCTGCGCACCCGGTTCGCGGGTCTTGACCAGCACGTTCTTCAGGGTGTCGGCGGCGGTGAACTCGCGGCCCAGCCCGGCGCCGTTGAGGTGGTCGACCAGGGTCTCGATGGTCGGCGTGCCGGGCGTGTGGTGCACCTGCGCGGCCGGCTTGTCCTCGATGGACTCGGCTTCGGGCACCGGGGTGACGACGGCTTCGACGTTGGCCGCGTAGCCGGATTCGGTGCTGCGCACGAAGGTGTCCTCACCGGTGGGGCTCTCGGCGAGGAACTCCTCGGAGGCGGAGCCGCCCATCGCGCCGGAGGTCGCGGCGACGATCACGTAGCGCAGGCCCAGCCGGTCGAAGATCCGGATGTAGGCGTCCCGGTGCAGCCGGTACGAGTTCTCCAGCCCCTCGTCGTCGAGGTCGAAGGAGTACGAGTCCTTCATGACGAACTCGCGGCCGCGCAGGATGCCCGCCCGGGGCCGCTCCTCGTCCCGGTACTTGGTCTGCACTTGGTACAGCATGACCGGGTAGTCCTTGTACGAGTTGTACTCGCCCTTGACGGTGAGGGTGAACAGCTCCTCGTGCGTCGGCCCCAGCAGGTAGTCGGCGCCCTTGCGGTCCTTGAGGCGGAACAGCAGCGGGCCGTACTCGGTCCACCGCTTCGACTGCTCGTAGGGCTCCCGCGGCAGCAGCGCGGGGAAGTGGATCTCCTGGGCGCCGATGGCGTCCATCTCCTGGCGCACGACCTCTTCGACGCTGCGCAGCACGCGCAGGCCCAGCGGCAGCCACGAGTAGACGCCCGGGGCGGCGCGGCGCACGTACCCGGCGCGCACGAGCAGCTTGTGGCTCGGCACCTCGGCGTCGGCCGGATCCTCGCGAAGGGTTCGCAAGAACAACGTCGACATCCTCGTGATCACGGCGGGCGCTCCTCGTGCTGGTCGGTGGGGTGCGGCGATCCGTCGAGGGTATCGGCAGCTACCGGGGCTGATGCCAGCGGATTGCCGGTGCGGTGCGCCGGTCGGCACCGGGTGGCCGCCCACTACGCTGGCCGACCGTGCTGGTGCTGCTGCCCCCTTCCGAGACCAAGGCCGCCGGCGGCGACGGGCCGCCGCTGGAGCTGGACGCGCTCGCGCACCCGGAGCTGACGCCGACGCGGCGGAAGCTGGCGGAGGCGCTGCGCTCGCTGGCGGCGGACGTGCCCGCGAGCCTGTCCGCGCTGGGCATCTCCGCGCGGCAGACCGCCGAGGTGGAGCGCAACGCTGCGCTGTTCGACTCGCCGACGGCGCCGGGCCTGGAGCGCTACACCGGGGTGCTGTTCGACGCGCTGGACGTGCGCTCGCTGCCCGCGCCGGAGCGGTCCCGGGCGGACGCGCGGCTGGCGGTGGCCTCGGCGCTGTTCGGGCTGGTGCGCGGCGCGGACCGGATCCCCGCCTACCGGCTGTCGGGCGGCAGCGCGCTGCCCGGGTTCGGCGGGCTGCGCACGGTGTGGCGGCCGGTGCTGGAGCCGGTGCTGCAGGGCGCGGACGACTTCGTGGTGGACCTGCGCTCGGGCGCGTACGCCGATCTGGCGCGGGTGCCGGGGGCGGTGTCGGTGCGGGTGCTGTCGGAATCGGCGGACGGGACGCGCAAGGTCGTCAGCCACCACAACAAGTCCCACAAGGGGCGGCTGGCCCGGGTGCTGGCCGCCGCCGCGGACGAACCGGCCGATGTGGACGGCGTGCTGCGGCTGGCCCGCGGCGCCGGGATGCGGGTGGAGCAGGAGTCCGAGCGGGCGCTGTGCGTGGTCGTCCCCGCCTGACCGCTCCCGCCGCCGACCGGGGACCGCGCACCGGAACGCTCACCGAGAGCTGCCGCGGCGGCACGCCCCGCGACCGTAGTTGATCTTGAACGCGGCCCCGCCGGGCCGATCCGATGACCACATCGGGTAGACTGCGGGCGCACTGGACAACCGCTCGCACGGGACGATCCCGGCGAGTGAGACCGGCCCCCGTTGGCGATCGGTCCTCCCCGGCTCCGGTGCTCCGACATCCACCAGCGGCGCCGTCGATGCGCCGGGCTCGTCCTTGTGATCAGCGCACGACGCGCTACCTCCCCGAGACGTGCCAGTTCCCGGAGGTTCGCAGTGCGTCCTGACTCGTCCCCCGCCGCCCGCTCCCGGCGCCCCCGCCGTCGCGGCTCCAAGCCCGCCGCGGCACCCGCTCCGAGCCTGTTCGACCAGGTCGGCGTGACCGCGGTCGACCCGGCGCCGTTCGACTCGCTGGGCCTGCCGCAGAAGCTGGTGGCCGCGATCGCCGACGCCGGGCTGGAGCAGGCGTTCCCCATCCAGGCCGCCACCATCCCGGACGCGCTCAGCGGCCGCGACGTGCTCGGCCGCGGCCAGACCGGGTCCGGCAAGACCCTCGCGTTCGGCCTGCCGCTGCTGGCGATGCAGCGCGGCAGCGCCCGGCCGCTGCACCCGCGCGGCCTGGTGCTGGTGCCCACCCGCGAACTCGCGACGCAGGTCACCACCGCGCTGAAGCCGCTGGCGAAGTCGCTGGGCCTGTACGTGCGCGAGGTCGTCGGCGGGATGCCGTTCAACCGCCAGGCCGACACGCTGCGCCGCGGCGTCGACGTGCTCGTCGCCACGCCCGGCCGGCTGTCCGACCACGTGCGGCAGGGCACCTGCGTGCTGTCCGAGGTGGAGCGCACCGCCCTGGACGAGGCCGACCAGATGGCCGACATGGGCTTCCTGCCGCAGGTCCGCGAGATCCTCGACCTGGTCCCGGCCGACGGCCAGCGGCTGCTGTTCTCCGCGACCCTCGACGGGGACGTGGACAAGCTGGTGCGCGAGTACATGAACGACCCGGTGGTGCACTCGCTGGCACCGCCCGCGGCCAGCGTGGACAGCATGGACCACCACCAGTTCCTGGTGTCCGCGGACGACAAGCTCTCCGTGCTCTCCCGCATCGCCGCTCGCGACGGCCGCACCATCATGTTCGTGCGCACCAAGCACCACGCCGACCGGCTCACGAAGAAGCTGCGCGCGTCGGGGGTGCGCGCGGGCGCGCTGCACGGCGGCAAGGCGCAGAACGCCCGGACCCGCATCCTCGACGAGTTCCGCGCGGGCACCACCGAAACCCTGGTCGCCACCAACGTCGCGGCCCGCGGCATCCACGTCGACGACGTGAGCCTGGTCGTGCACGTGGAGCCGCCGGCGGACCCGAAGGACTACCTGCACCGCGCGGGCCGCACCGCCCGCGCCGGCGCCACCGGCACCGTCGTCACGATCGTGACCGACGACCAGAAGCGCGCCTTCCAGCAGATGGCCTCGAAGGCCGGGGTGAACGCGACGACCACGAAGATCTCGCCGCAGGACGCGGAACTGGAGCGGCTGACCGGGGCCCGCGAGCCCAGCGGTGTCGCCGTCGTCGAACCGCGCAAGGAGACGCCCTCGCGCGGCGGCGGCCCGAAGGGCGGCGGCCGCAGGCAGGGCGGACCGCGTCCGCCGCGCGGCGAAGGCCAGGGCCGCGGCCGCGAGGGCCAGGGACGTCCGGCCCGCGAGGACCGGCCGGCCCGCGGCGACCAGCGCGGCCGCCCGTCCTTCGACGACCAGCGCGGCGGCGACCGGAGCAGGCGCGGCGGCCCGAACTCCCGCGGCGGGCAGCGCCCGCAGCGCTCCCGCCAGTCCTGGGCGGGCTGAGCGTGGCGTCTTCGCGCGCCGTCGACCTCGCCGCCGCGAGCGCGGGCTTCCTGTCGTTCTGGGCGGAACCGCACGTGGCCACGTTGACGACGGTGCGCCCGGACGGCACTCCGCACGTGGTGCCGGTGAACTCCACGCTGGACGTCTCGGCGGGCACCGCCCGGGTGCTGTGCTCGGCCGGTTCGCACAAGGCGCGGCGCGTCCGGGCCGCCGGTGCCGCCGGGGCCCGGGTGGCGCTGTGCCAGGTGGACGGTCGCCGCTGGGCGACGGTGGAGGGCGTCGCGGTGGTCCGGGACGACCCGGAGTTCCGCGCCGACGCCGAAGCCCGCGCCGAAGCCCGCTACGGCCGCCCGCCTCGGCCCAACCCGAACCGCGTCGTCATCGAGATCACCGTCACCAGGGCCCTCAGCAACCTCTGACGCGGTGCCCCGGCTCAGCCGGAGCGCGTGGCCGGGGCGCGCTCGACGTGCGCGTGGCAGGCGGCGAGGAGGTCGCGGAAGCGGCTGAGGCGGGCGATCTCCGCGTCCAGCGCGGCCAGCCGGTCGCCCGCGACCCGGGTGGCGTCCCGCAGCAGCTGCTCCTGCCCGGGGAGGTCGAGCGGAATTCCGCGCTCCGGCAGCGCATCCCCCTCGATCAGGTGCAGGTAGCGCGCCATCGAGGCCACGTCCTCGACGGTGAGCCCGAGCGCCAGCAGCTGCCGGACGATCCGCACCCGCGCCACGTCCCGCTCCCGGTAGGTGCGCTGCCCGGTGGCGGTGCGCTCGGGCGGGTCGAGCAGGCCGCGCTGCTCGTAGAACCGGAGGGTGCGCGGGGTGGTGCCCGCCGCTGCCGCCGCGTCGCCGATCCGCATCCGCGCTCCTCCTGCTCGTCCCCGCGCCGGTCTTCCTAGGGTTCCACCAGCACGGCACCGACGTGGCGCCCGGCCAGCAGGTCCTCCAACGCCCGCGGCGCCCGGTCGATTCCGCTGATCCTGGTGTGCGGGAAGTCGATCTCGCCGTTGCGCAGCCAGCTCGCGAACCGCTCGTTCCACTCCGGCAGCGCGTCCGGGTGGTCGTCGGCGCGGAACCCGGTGACGCGGACACTCTTGAGGATCAGCTGCGCGAGGTCCAGGTCCACCGGTGCCCGCATCCGGGGTCCCGCGGTGGCGTACTGCGCGGTGAGCGCGCCGGTGAGGGCGATCCGGGCGTGCGGGCGGGCGGCCTCGACCGCGGCCCGCAGCTGCTCGCCGCCGACGAGGTCGACGACCACGTCCAGCCCGTCCGGTGCGGCCGCTGCGAGCTGCTCGCCCAGCGGTTCCCCGCGCAGCACGGCGGCGTCGTAGCCGAGCTCGTCGACGAGCCGCCGCGCCTTCTCCGGGGAGCCGACGCTGCCCACCACCCGGCCCGCGCCGAGCAGCCGCGCGATCCGACCGGCCAGCGAGCCGATCGCCCCGGCCGCGTTGCTGACGAACACCGCGTCCCCGGGCCGCACCGGCGCGATCCGGGTGAGCGCGGCGTAGCCGGTCCAGCCGTGCGAGAGGTGCAGCAGCGGGTCGGGCAGCGCGTCGCCGAGCGGCGCGCACCGGTCGGCGGGCAGCACCGCGAACTCGCGCCAGCCCGCGCCGTGCGACACCAGGTCACCGGGGGCGAACCCGCCGCCGGCCGCGACGACCTCGCCGACGGCGGGGCCGAACGGCACGCCGCCCGGGTGCAGGCCGGGGAAATTCGCCACGTCCTGGCCGAGGGCGGTGGTGACGGCCGCGCCGAAGACCTGGAAGCCGAGGTTGCGCACCAGCAGCTCCCCCGGCCCCGGCTCGGGGACGGCGGTCTCGACGACGGTGAAGTCCTGTGCGGTGGGCAGGCCTGCGGGCGGGTGGGCGAGGCGGACCTCGCGGGACGTGCGGGACATCGGGTTCCTCCCGGTCGTGGCTGGAGCGGGCGGACGCTAACCCCTGACCCGCGCGTCAAGGTCAAGCGCGCGCACCTGATCGCGCTCGCCGCGGCCGCGCGTGGTGAGGTGGTGAGGTGAGCGAGCAGCGGGAACCGGTCGACGTGGTGGGCATCGGAGCGGACGGCTGGGACGGCCTGACCGAGGTGGCGCGGCAGCGGATCTCCGCCGCCGACGTGGTGTTCGGCAGCCGCCGCCAGCTGGACCTGCTGCCGCCGGGCACCGCGGAGCCGGTGGCCTGGCCGTCGCCGATGCTGCCCGCGCTGCCCGGCCTGTTCGAGGAGCACGCGGGCCGCGCGATCTGCGTGCTGGCCAGCGGCGATCCGATGTTCCACGGCGTCGGCGCCACCCTGGCGCGGGTGCTGGGCGCGGAGCGGCTGCGGGTGCTGCCGCAGGTGTCGTCGGTGGCGCTGGCGTGCGCCCGGATGGGCTGGGCGCAGCAGGACGTGTCCGTGGTGAGCCTGGTGGGCAGGCACGCCGAGCTGCTGCACCCGGAGATCCAGCCGGGCCGCCGCCTGGTGGTGCTCAGCTCGGACGCGCAGACCCCGGCGCGGGTGGCGGCGCTGCTGGTGGCGCGGGGTTTCGGCGGCAGCTCGATGGCGGTGCTGGGCGACCTCGGCGGGCCGGGCGAGTCCCGGGTGGCGGCGACGGCGGCCCGCTGGCCGCACCCGGAGGTGGCGGCGCTGAACGTGATCGCCGTGCACTGCTCCCCCGACGACGACGCCGAACGCAGGCCCCGCACGCCCGGGCTGCCGGACGAGGCGTTCCAGCACGACGGGCAGCTGACCAAGCGGGACGTGCGCGCCCTCACCGTCTCCCGGCTCGCCCCGACGCCCGGTGAACTGCTGTGGGACGTGGGTGCGGGCGCCGGTAGCATCGCGATCGAGTGGATGCGCTGCGACCCGGCGAACCGCGCGATCGCCGTCGAGCACCGCGAGGACCGGGCGGCCCGCATCACGACGAACGCGATGACCCTCGGCGTGCCCGGCCTGGACGTGGTCGTCGGTGCCGCGCCCGGCGCGCTGGACGACCTGGAGGCGCCCGACGCGGTGTTCGTCGGCGGCGGCGCGACGGTCCCGGGAGTGCTGCAGCGGTGCTGGGACGTGCTGCGACCGGGCGGCAGGCTCGTGGTGAACGCGGTGACGATCGAATCGGAGGTCCTGGTGGCGGACTGGTACGCCCGCTGCGGCGGAGAGCTGGTGCGGATCGCGGCGGAGCATGCCTCCCCCGTCGGCGGGTTCACCGGCTGGCGGCCCGCGATGCGCATCACCCAGTGGACGGTGGCGAAATGACGGTGCACTTCATCGGCGCCGGCCCCGGTGCCGCCGACCTGATCACGGTGCGCGGGCGGGACGTGCTCGCCGCGTCCCCGGTGTGCCTGTACGCGGGCAGCCTGGTGCCGGTGGAGCTGCTGGAGCACTGCCCGGACGGGGCGCGGCTGGTGGACACCGCGAACCTGGACCTGGACGCGATCCTCGCCGAGCTCGTCGCCGCGCACGAGGCGGGGCTGGAAGTGGCGCGGCTGCACTCCGGCGATCCGTCGGTGTTCAGCGCCGTCGCCGAGCAGATGCGCCGCCTCGACGCGGTCGGCGTGCCCTACGACGTGGTGCCCGGGGTGCCCGCGTTCGCCGCCGCGGCGGCGGCGTTGCAGCGCGAGCTCACGGTGCCGGGCGTCGGGCAGACCGTGGTGCTCACCCGCACCTCGGCGCAGGCGACGCCGATGCCCGCGGGCGAGGACCTGGCGACGCTGGGGCTCAGCCGGGCGACGATGGTGCTGCACCTGGCGGTGAACCGGATCGAGGAGCTGGTGGAGCAGCTGGTGCCGAACTACGGCGCGGACTGCCCGGTGGCGGTGGTGGCCGCGGCGAGCCGCGCCGATGAGGTGGTGCTGCGGGGGACGCTCGGCGACATCGCGGCGGCGGTGCGGGCGGCGGGGATCACCCGGACCGCGGTGGTGGTGGTCGGTGCGGTGCTGACGGCGTCGTCCTTCCCCGACAGCCACCTGTACTCGACGACCCGCTGCCGCAGCTGAGCTCTCTCCGCTAGTGCTCCGTCCTGCTCTTCTGCTGCCTAGCACTGGGGTGGCGGAACCTCAGCGCCCTCCTCGCTGCGGGATCGTTTTCACCGGTGGCTCCGCCACAGGAGAAAACGCTGTCCTCGCGAGGAGGGCGCTGAGAACCCGCGGGTGGTCCCGTTGATCGGGTGGTCGGCGGCTCAGCGGCTTCGCCGCTGACAGGAAACGGCGGAGACCCGCCAGGCAGGTTCGAAGACGGTCAACGAGGTTCCTCCACCCCAGCACTGGGCAGCAGGGGCGGCCGCTCAGGTGCCGATGGCTTGGTCTTCGGCGGCGAGGGGGCAGGCGACGTCGGCGACGTTGCGTTCGAGCCGTTCCAGGACGTCGAGGGCCGCGTGCTGCTCGGCGCCGGTGAGTTCACCGCAGGTGGCGCGTTCCAGTTCCTCCCACATCCGCTCCACCCGGTCGCGCAGCGCGAGCCCGGCGGCGGTGGGTTCGACGAGCACCGCGCGGCGGTCCTGCTCGCTGCGGGTGCGGCGCACGAAACCGGCGCGCTCCAGCCGCTGCACGGTGCGGGTCATGGTCGCGGAGTCGGAACCGAGCACGGTGATCAGGTCGGTCTGCCGCTGCGCGCCGGTGTCCCACAGGTGCATCAGCAGCTGTTCCTGCCCGGGGTGCAGCCCGCAGCGGCGCAGCAGCTGACCGGCGAGCATCCGGTGCGCCCGGGCGAGCCGGAAGATCGCGTAGCTGAGCGGCCCCGCGTCGGAGCACGGCGGCGCTGCTGCGGGTTCCGCGCGGTGCGAGTCCACCGGTTCCCCCTTCTTCCGGTCACCTGATCGGTCAGTCAATCGAACTGCTCACCTTAACTCGCCGACGCACTCGTGCACGGGTGATTGTGACGAGCACTGCACATTCTCCCACGCAGGAAGCTTCCGGCGCATTTACCTGTTCGGACAGGTAACTTCGTCCGCAACCCGGGAGTGATCCGCATGAGCACCGCATTCGACCCGCTGGACCTGGCCGGAACCCGCCTGCGCAACCGCATCGCGATGGCCCCCATGACGCGCAGCCGCGCCGCGGGGACCCTGCCCGACGAGACCACCACCACCTACTACCGGCAGCGCGCCACCGCCGGGCTGATCATCACCGAGGGCGTGCATCCCTCCGAACTCGGCCAGGGCTACCCGAACACCGCCGGCCTGCACAGCGAGGCGCAGGTCGCCGCGTGGCGGGAGGTCACCGACGCGGTGCACGCCGAGGGCGGTGCGATCTTCGCCCAGCTGATGCACGCCGGCCGCATCAGCCACCCCGACGTGCTGCCCCCGGGCAGGCTCCCGGTCGCACCGTCCGCGGTCCGCGCCGCCGGGCAGATCTTCACCGCCACCGGCATGCAGGACATGGTGACGCCGGAGGAGCTCACCGAGGACGGCATCGCCGAGGTCGTCGCCGAGTTCGCCACCGCCGCCCGCAACGCGGTCGAGGCCGGGTTCGACGGCGTGGAGCTGCACGGCGCCAACGGCTACCTGCTGCACCAGTTCCTGGCCGAGGCCACGAACCTGCGCACCGACGGCTGGGGCGGCTCGGTCGAGGGCCGGATCCGGCTCGTCGTCGAGGTCGCCCGGGCCGCGGCGGCGGAGATCGGCGGCCGCCGCGTCGGGCTGCGGCTGTCCCCGGGGACCGGCACGAACGACACCGCCGAGCACTCGGTGGACGAGACCTACTCGGCGCTGGTGGACGCGATCAACCCGATCGGCCTCGCCTACCTGCACGTGCTGGAGAGCGAGGACCGGGAGCTGACACTGCGGCTGCGGGACCGGTACGACGGCGCGTTCCTGCTCAACCCGCACACCCCGGGCCGCCCGACCGGCCCGGAAGACCTGGCGCTGGTGGCGGACGGGACGGCGGACGCGCTGACCTTCGGCTCGCTGTTCCTCGCGAACCCGGACCTGCCCGCGCGGCTGGCCGCGGGCGGACCGTTCAACACCCCGGACGTGGCGACCTTCTACGGCGGCGGCGAACAGGGCTACACCGATTACCCCGCGCTGGCGGCCTGATCCGAGAGGAGTGTCCACGATGGACGGAAACGCGGTCACGGCCGAGTGGGCCGAGCGGTTCAACTCCCCCGTCATCGAGGAGTTCCGCGCGAACGGCGGGAAGGTCGGCGGCGATTTCGCAGGCATGCCGATCCTGCTGCTGCACAGCACGGGTGCGCGCAGCGGCGCGACCCGCACCAATCCGATGGTGTACCTGGAGCACGCGGGCGGCTACCTCGTGTTCGCCTCCAAGGCCGGGGCGGACACCCACCCCGCCTGGTACCACAACCTGAAGGCGAACCCGGATGCCGAGATCGAGGTCGGCACCGAGCGGCTGCGGGTCCGGGCCGCGGAGCTCACCGGCGCCGAGCGGGCGGAGCGGTTCGCCGAGGCGGTCGCGGCGTTCCCGGTCATGGCCGAGCACCAGCGCGGGACCGGCCGGGTCATCCCGGTCGTGGCGCTGAGCCCCGTCGAGGGCTGAGCCGCGGAGGTGGGCGCCCTCCGCGCGATCGGGGGGCGGAGGGACGTCCACCGCCGCGGCGCGATCGGGGCCGGACGGCTGTTCCCCGGCGGGCGCCCGGGTGTGTCCTGGTTCACGGGAGTGCGGTGTTGAGCATGCCGCTGCGGCCGGGTGTCTGCTGATCGCAGCAGAGATCACCGCACCGCACCCACTCTGGAGGAACCCGTGACGAGGTACCGCGCGGCCGCCGGCGCCGCCTCCGCGCTCGCCGCAGCACTCGCCCTGACCGGCGCCGCCGCTTCCGCCGCGGGCACCGCCGAGGTCGCCACCGGATCCGAACCCGTGACCCACGAGCAGAACGACCGCGTCCCCGAAGGCGCGGCCTGGACGCAGCACTACTTCCCGTCCGCGGACGACTCCGGCACCGAGCTGCACGCCGACGTGCTGCTGCCGGAAGGGCTCGCGCCGGGCGAGCAGGTGCCGGTGATCCTCTCCGCCGGGCCGTACTTCGGGCACTCCGGCCAGCTCACCGACGAGGGTTTCGAGCACACCGGACCCTCGAACCGCTTCGACGAGTTCATCGAGGGCACCGACCTGTTCGAGCGCGGCTACGCGTTCGTGCGGGTCGACACACGCGGGTTCGGCGGCTCGACCGGCTGCCTCGACTACGCGGGCCCCGGCGAGCAGGCGGACGTCCGGGCGGCCATCGACTGGGCGGCGAACATGCCGTGGTCCACCGGATCCGTCGGCATGTACGGCAAGTCCTACGACGCGATCACCGGTTTGATCGGCGTCGGCCTCGACCCGGACGCGCTGAAGGCCGTCATCGCGCAGGAACCGATCTGGGACCCGTACCGCAACACCCACTCCAACGGGGTGCCGCGGACGACGGCGGTCAACGTGGCCGGCACCTACAACGGGCTGGCGGCGCTGCCGCAGCTGCCCGACGACGACCCGCACTACCGGGCGAACTCCGAGTACGAGCAGGCGCACCCGGAGTGCCTCATCGACAACCAGGCCGGCTACCTGAACGGCAACCCGGATTCCGAGCACTGGCGGGCACGGGACCTGCCGGAGCTCGCGAAGGGCACCGACACCCCGCTGTTCCTCACCCAGGGCCTGCTGGAGTGGAACACCGAACCGGAGGCGATGCAGGAGTTCCTGGACGACCACGAGGGTCCGGAGCGCGGGTGGATCGGGCCGTGGGACCACGTCCGCGGCGACGAGCGGACCGCGGACGGGCGGCTGGCGATGGGCCGGGAAGGCTGGTTCGAGGAGGCCATGTCCTTCTACGACGAGCACCTCAAGGGCATCGCCCCGCCGGTCCGGTACCCGGCGTTCGCCGTGCAGGACGGCAGCGGGGCCTGGCGCGGGCAGGACAGCTGGCCGATGCCCGACCGCTCCGCGCGGGTCGAGCTCTCCGGCGGGTCCTACGTGGACGACGGCGGCGACGACGGGCCCACCGGCGGCATCGTCGAACGCTCCGAGCCGGTCGCGCGGGACACCCGGATCACCGGGACGCCGCGCATCTCGCTGGAGGCCGAGGGCCGCGGGAACGTGATGGTGCAGCTGCACGACGTCGCGCCGGACGGCACGGCGGTCATGTTCGACGAGCAGGTCGCGGTGCTGCGCTCCGGCACCACCGAGTTCGACCTCAAGTCGACCGACTGGACGCTGCCCGCCGGGCACTCGCTGGCCGTGGAGATCGGCACGGTCGAACCCGGCGGCGTCCAGACCCCGTTCCGCGACTGGATCGACGCGCCCTCGCGGGAGACCGTGCAGGTGCGCGGCGCCCGGCTCGACCTCGCGCTGGACGATCCGGCCGACGACGTGGCGCAGCCCGGCGCGCGGGCTCCGTACCTGGACACCTACCTCGCGATGTTCACCGCACCCCTGCCGCCGGCCGACCCGACGTTCACCCTGCCCTGATCCCGGCCGAGCGGCGGTCCCGCTCCACGACGGGGCGGGACCGCCGGGCGTCCGCATAGCGGGAAGGCCGCAACGCCACCCGCACCCCGCCCCCTCGACCGCGCGCCGGCCGGGGGTTCCCGAGTTTCCTCCGGGCGCCCGAGTTCCCTATCGTGATCATGATGTCCGCGGCGGCGGACGCGGACACCCACCGCGCACGGAGAGGAACCCGCCCAGTGGAGGGGAACGAGATCACCGCGACCGTCGCGGCCCGGTACAACGCACCCGTGATCGCGGAGTTCCGCGCCAACGCGGGCGTGGTGGGCGGAGCCTTCGCCGGGGCCGCACTGCTGCTGCTGACCAGCACCGGCGCCCGCACCGGCCGCGCGCACGTCACCCCGTTGGCCTACCTGGAGGAGGACGGCCGGTACCTGGTGTTCGCCTCGAAAGCGGGGGCCGACGTGCACCCCGACTGGTACTTCAACCTGCGCGCGAACCCGGACGCCCGCATCGAGGTGGGCCCCGACGTGCTGGACGTCCGCGCCCGGGAGATCACCGGCGTGCTGCGGGACGTCAAGTTCGCGCAGCTGACGGCCCTGTTCCCCTACTTCGCCGGATACCAGGCGAAGACGGAGCGCGTGTTCCCGGTCCTGTCGCTCGCCCCGCGCTGACCTTCCATCCACAGTGGACCTATCGGTCGGCGCGGAACCTCCGCGCGCCGATCGGGGAGCTCGCGCGGCGGTACCGCGTGCGGCCCGCGCCTGCTGCAATCGAGGCACGGCTCGGGAAGGAGCTCCGCATGCCGCAACCGCTCGCCGGACGATCCGCACTGGTGACAGGTGCCTCCCGCGGCATCGGTGCCGCCATCGCCCGCCGCCTCGCCGCCGACGGCGCGGCCGTCGCGCTCACCCACTCCGACTCGGCGGCGGCCGCGGAGCAGGTGGCCGCCGAGATCACGGTCTCCGGCGGGCGCGCGCTGGTGCTGCGCTCCGACGCCGGTGACCCCGAACAGGTCCGGGCCGCCGTCACCGCCACCGTCGCGGAGTTCGGCGGGCTGGACGTCCTGGTCAACAACGCCGGAACGGTCCGGACCGGGCACCTGGACGAGCTGTCGCTGGCCGACTTCGACCGCGCGCTCGCGGTGAACGTGCGCGGGCCGTTCGTCGCCATCCAGGAGGCGTCGAAGCACCTGCCCGCGGGCGGGCGGATCATCAACGTCGGGACCTCGCTGGCCGACCACCTGCCGTTCCCGGGCAAGCTCGCCTACGTCACGAGCAAGACCGCCCTGGCCGGGCTCACCCGCGGCGCGGCCCGCGACCTGGCCCCGCGCGGGATCACCGTGAACGACGTGCAGCCCGGCGCCGTCGACACCGCGATGAACCCGGCCGCCGGACCGCGCGCGGAGGGCCTGCGGTCCGCCACCCCGCTGGGCCGGTACGGCACCCCGGAGGAGATCGCGAGCATCGTCGCCCACCTGGCGAGCCCGGACGCCGCGTTCGTCACCGGAGCCACCCTCAACGCGGACGGCGGCTTCGCCACCTGACCGCCCGCGAGCTCCGGCGGCGGAACGTCAGCGGTCGAAGGCGCCGCGGCGGGTGCGGGCGGTGAACGAGGCCCACTCGGCGGTCGTGAACAGCAGGACCGGGCTTCCCGCGCCGAGCTTGGAATCCCGGACACCGACCCGATCCGCGCCCGAACCGACTTCGACGCACCCGTTCGCAGCGTGGCTGCGGGTGGACTTCCGCCAGTCGGCGATGCGGTCGGTCATGCGTGTTCCTCCAGCACTCGTGCGATCAGTTCTCGGGAATCGGACGGCTTCAGCGCTTTGACCTTCAACTGGTCGAAGGCCGTTCGGAACGGCGCCACAGCACCGGGTTCTTCGTAGTAGAGCACCTCGATGCGGTTCTCCACGTACGCGGTTCCGAGCTCGTGGTCGAACTCCGGCGGATAGCTCAGCAGCATGAACGCACCGTCCACGCCGGTGAGCAGACCGGCCGCGAAGGGCAGCACCCGGATCTCCACGTTCGGCTCGTCGTGCCACTCCAACAGGGCGGCCAGCTGCTCGGTGTGCACCGCGCGACCGCCGTTGAGGTGGTGGAGGCACGCCTCGCTGAGGACGGCGTGCACCACGGGCGTTCTCCCGTTACCGAGCACTTCCTGCTGCCGGGCCATCCGGAGCTCGACGCGGCGTTCCCGATCCTTCTTGCGCAGCTTCGGCGCACCGCCCTGCATGATCGCGTCCGCGTACGCCCGGGTCTGGAACAGTCCGGGCACCACGTGCGTGTCCCAGCTCTCGATCTTCTCGGCCATGATCTCGATGCCGAGGAAGAGCTTGAGGTAGTCGGGCAGCGCTTCCTCCGAATCGAACCGGACCCACCAGTCGGTGCTCTTGCGGCTGCGGTCCCGCAGCGAGAGGAAGAAGTCGATCCGGTCCGGCACCCCGTAGAACCGGAGCAGGGTTTCGAGTTCCAGGGGTTTCGGCATGCGGCGGCCGACTTCGAAGTGGCCGATGTTCTGGATGCTGCCGCGGATCGCCTTGGCCGCTTCGGCCCTGGAGGCCCCCTTGCGCTCCCGGAGCCGTGCCAGCTCCCCGGCGATCCAGCGCTTCAGCGCCGTCGGACTCGTGCTCACCCGCTGCCCTTCTCCTGTCGTGGCGTTAGGAGTGTGCCCGGACTGCGCCACCAACATCATCACCCGATCAGGGATCTAGTTCGGAGCGGGCCGCAAAAGTAGCGTGCTCCACATCGGTGCCCGAGTCCGGTGATCACCGCCGCACCGGGCGGAAGAGCGGTTCTCCTTTCCCCCACCGCTCCCCGCCCGGTGCCGCCGGACCGACC
>NZ_JAIUJZ010000229.1:12251-16405 GCF_020176775.1 Saccharopolyspora sp. 6M | reverse complement strand
CGTCCATCCGGCTCCCTCCCGGCCCGCGCACCTGCCACACCGCCCCGCGCACCCCCGCGCCGAACCGCGGCCCGCGCCCGAGGCGCCCGTGCCCGGCGAGAGCTGGCGGCACGTGAGCGCGGCCCAGAACGGCGACCTCGACGCGTTCGGCAGGCTCTACGACGAGTACTCGCCCGTCGTGTACCGCTACGTGCTGTTCCGGGTCAGCGACCACTGCCTCGCCGAGGACATCACCAGCGAGACCTTCCTGCGGGCGCTGCGGCGCATCGCCACCGTCAGCTACCAGGGCCGGGACGTCGCCGCCTGGTTCATCACCATCGCGAAGAACCTGGTGCTCGACCACGTGAAGTCCAGCCGGACCCGGCTGGAAGTGCCGATCCCCGAGCTCCCCGACGCCCAGCACCGAACGCAGCACCACGGCGGCCCGGAGCAGCACGTGCTCGACGCCGCCACCCAGCAGGAGCTGCTGCGCTGCGTGCGGCAGCTCAACCCGGACCAGCGCGAATGCATCCGGCTGCGGTTCATGCAGGGCCTGTCGGTCACCGAGACCGCCCAGCGCATGCAGCGCGGCGAAGGCGCCGTCAAAGCGCTGCAGCACCGCGCCGTGCGGCGCCTCGGCCAGCTGCTGCCCGACGACCTGCGCTGACCCGGGCCGATCGAAGCCGGTCCCGGCCGATCAGCGCGGACCGCGCCAACGCGCCGGGCGGGAGCCTCTAAGCTGGAGGCCTTGCTGGGCCGGGTCGCCGCACCGGCGGGAACGCCCCGCTCAGCGACCCTGGTACGCCAGGACCCGAACCCGAGCAACATCCAGCCGGAGCAAGACCGGGAGGCGCGGCGGTGCCGACAAGTCCAGGCCCAGCCGAAGGCCCAGGCCACGACGGCCGACGGCGCGGCGGCTCGGCGCGCCACGACCGGGACGCCGGGGGCGAGGACGCGGCCGAGCCGCGGCTCGGCCCGCCGGACGGCGAGCCGCGCGAGACCCCGTCCGCGCTGGACCCCGCCGAGGGCTCGTTCGACAGCGCGAAGGTCGCCGGCCGCGCCTCGGCCGAAGCGGCCGTGGCGGGAGCGGAACCGGGCGGGTCGCTGACCGCGCCGCCGGACCTCACCGCCGCCGCCTTCTTCGACGTGGACAACACGATGATGATGGGCGCCTCGCTGTTCCACTTCGCCCGCGGCATGGCGGCCCGCAAGTTCTTCACCGCCTCCGACCTCGCCGGGTTCGCGTGGCAGCAGCTGAAGTTCCGCGTCGGCGGCCGGGAGAACGCCGACGACGTGCAGGCCAGCCGGGAGCAGGCGCTGTCGTTCGTCGCCGGGCGCAAGGTCGCCGAGCTCGTGGAGCTCAGCGAGGAGATCTACGACGAGCTGATGTCCGACCGCATCTGGGCGGGCACCCGCGCCCTCGCCCAGATGCACCTCGACGCCGGTCAGCGGGTGTGGCTGGTGACCGCGACCCCGGTGGAGCTGGCGCAGATCATCGCCCGGCGGCTCGGGTTGACCGGTGCGCTGGGCACCGTGGCCGGGCACGTGGACGGCGTCTACACGGGACGGCTGGTCGGCGAGATGCTGCACGGGCGGGCGAAGGCGCACGCGGTGCGCGCGCTGGCCGCCAGCGAAGGCCTGGACCTGCGCCGCTGCACCGCGTACTCGGACTCGGCGAACGACGTGCCGATGCTGTCCGCGGTGGGCACCGCGGTGGCGGTCAACCCGGACCAGCGGCTGCGGGACATCGCCCGGTCCCGGGGCTGGGAGATCCGCGACTTCCGCACCGGGCGCAAGGCCGCCCGCATCGGCGCGCAGTCGATGCTCGGCGCCAGCGCGGTCGCGGGCGCCATCGCGGCGGGCCTCGCCTACCGGCGTCGCGACCGCTCCTGACGAGGCGGCCCACCGGCCCGGCGGCTCACCCCAGGAAGACGTTCTGGCGGCCGGCCAGCAGGCGGTAGAGGGTCTGCTGGATGATCTCGCGGACCTGGTCGCTGAGGCTGAACACGACCATCGGGTCGTCGGCGGCGCCCTCCCCGTAGGAGGCGGTCTCCACCGGCTCGCCGAACTCGATGTACCACTTCGACGGCAGCGGCACCGCACCCAGCAGCCCGAAGTGCGGGAACAGCGGCGTCACCGGGAAGTACGGCAGCCCCAGCAGCCGCGCCAGCGGCCGGATGTCGCCGAGCTTCGGGTAGATCTCCTCGGCCCCGACGATCGAGCAAGGCACGATCGGCACCCCGGTCCGCATCGCCGCCGACACGAACCCGCCGCGGCCGAAGCGCTGCAGCTTGTACCGGTCCCGGTAGGGCTTGCCGACGCCCTTGAAGCCCTCCGGCCACACCCCGACCAGCTCACCGGCCCGCAGCAGCCGCTCCGCGTCCGGGTTGCACGCCAGGGTGTGCCCGGCCTTGCGCGCCAGCGAACCGACCATCGGCAGCCGGAACACCAGGTCCGCGCCGAGCATCCGCAGGTGCCTGCCCGGGTCGTGGTGGTCGCGCAGCGCGACCGTCGTCATCAGCGCGTCCAGCGGCAGCGTGCCCGAGTGGTTCGCGACCACGAGCGCGCCCGAGTCGGGGACGTTCTCCAGCCCGATCGCCTCGACCCGGAACCACTTCTCGTACAGCGGCCGCAGCGGCGGCACCACCAGGTGGTCGGTGAGGTCCTCGTCGAAGCCGAACTCGTCGACCTGGTAGTCGCCGAGCAGCCGGCGGCGGGCGAAGGCCAGCGCGTCGGCGACCGCGTCCTCCCAGCCGTCCTCGCGCTCCTCCGGCTCGGGCAGCGGGGCGGGGCCGGGCCGCGCACCGCCGGGACGCTGGTCCGCCGGGTGCAGCGGGATCACTCGGGCGTCCGCCATCTGGCCTCCTGGTTGCCGCAGTCTGGTCAAGGTCACCGCAGTCGGGCGAGCAGGGCGCCGACACCGCGCTCCCACGCCACGACCTGCTCCGGGTCGATCACCGGTTGCAGGTCGCGGCCGCGCACGAAGTCGTCGAACGCCTGCTGCGTGGTCCAGCGCGGGGTGAAGCCGAAGCTCTCCCGCAGCCTCGTGGTGTCCACGACGCGCCCGAAGTTCAAGAACCGCATCTGCTCCGGGGAGAAGTCGACCAGCCGCGCGCCGCGGAAGAACCGGCTCACCGCGGGCACCCCGGCCCGCGGGATCGGCACCGCGACCCGCCCGGCGCGGCGGATCGCCTGCGAGAGCATCAGCACCCCGTCGCCGCCCGCGTTGTACACGCCGGGCAGCGCACGGGTGGTGGCCTTCTCCAGCACGGCCAGCGCGTCCTCGGAATGCAGCAGCTGCATCCGGGCGTCGTAGCCGAGCACGGTCGGCACCAGCGGCAGCGCGAAGTAGCGGGTGAGGTCGGCGTCGATGCGCGGACCGATGAGGTGGGTGAAGCGCAGCGTGGTGATGTCCACGTCGGGCCGGCGCCTGCCGAAACCGCGCACGTAGCCCTCGATCTCCCCGGCGTCCTTCGCGTACCCGGAGGAGGGCAGGTCCTTCGGCTCCATGTCCTCGGAGAACACGGCGGGATCGCGCGGGCTGGCGCCGTAGACGGCGGTGGTCGACTTGACCACCAGCCTGCGCAGCTCCGGGGCCTTCTGGCAGGCCGCCAGCAGCTGCATGGTGCCGATGACGTTGAGCTCCTTCATCGCGGCCCGCCCCGCCGGACCGGACTGGGAGTTCACCGCCGCGTGCACCACGGTGTCCACGCCGGAACCGGCGATGACCTTCGCGATGAGCGGGTTGCGGATGTCGGCGCGCACGAACTCGGTGCGCCCCATCCGGCGGCGCAGGTCGGGACGCGGCGGCGCGGTGTCCACGCCCAGTACGCGTTCGATGTCGGGGTTGGCGGCGAGCCGCGCGGCGAGGTGCCCGCCCAGGAAGCTGCTCACGCCCGTCACGAGCACGACGTTCGGCACCATGGTTCTCCCCGAGAGGTCCGGCCGGAGGGGTTCGCTCGCGCCCGCCCACCGGAAGCCGGCCGCGATCGCGGAGCGCGAGCTCCGCGCACGATGCTACCGAGCGCGGTCACCCGCTCCGGTTTCGCGCGGGCGACGCCGCGATGTCCTCGTGCACCCCACCAGCGGCCGGTGCGGTCGGCAACCCGGACGATCCCGGACCACCTGGGCGGAGGGGGTGGCAAAACGACCGCCGCCGACCCGAAGTGGTCGGC
>NZ_JAIUJZ010000229.1:3957-12242 GCF_020176775.1 Saccharopolyspora sp. 6M | reverse complement strand
GGGCGGGGGGGCGGCCCCCCCCCCCCCCCCCCCCCCCCCCCCGGGGGGGGGGGGGTCCCAAACCCCCCCCCCCCCCCCCCCGCGGGGGGGGCCGGCGGCGAAGGCGCGAGATCCGAGACTCCCGATCTCGCACCGCGTGGGCGCGGGCCGGAGTCCGGCAGATCCCTTACTTGCCCAACTTGCGACGCTGGACGCGGGTCCTGCGCAGAAGCTTGCGGTGCTTCTTCTTGGACATGCGCTTGCGGCGCTTCTTGATGACCGAGCCCATGCGGAATCCTTCGCTGTCGGCGTTGGTACGAACGTCTTCTCGTGCCGGTGCTGCCCCTGGCGCACCGCCGGTGGGAGCACCGGCAGCAGGCACGATCGATCCCGCAGCCTACCCGCCCACCGGTCACCCCCTGACGGAGTGGTCCGTCAGGGCGGCCCGGCACCCCCGGACGGGCGCCGCCGCGCCCGGGGGACGACGGCGCTCATCCCGCGTTGTAGTAGGCGTTCTCCAGGTAGGAGTGCACGTCGTTCTCCGCCACGCGGAAGGAGCGCCCCACGCGTGCCGCGGGGAGCTCACCGGCGTGCACCAGCCGGTAGACGGTCATCTTCGACACCCGCATCAACCTGGCCACTTCGGCCACGGTGAGGAATTGCACGTTCCCCACCTGCGGGGGTGCTTGCTGGCTGGGTTCCGAGTTCGCAGACATGCTTCACCGAGTCCTTCGGCCCGCGCGCGCCGTCGGCTTCCCCTCCGACGGACTCCACACGCACGTGCTCCGTCGAGAGTAGCGGGACGGTTGGGATCCCTGCGATGCGCGAACGTCCCGGGTTCAGCGGTTTCCGCCTGTCAGCGCCGGGGAACCGGGGGTCTAGTCGTGCGCGCGGCCCAGTTCCACCGAACGGTCCCTGGCGGCTTCGATGGCGTCGATGAGGGCGGCCCGCACACCGTGCTTCTCCAGCTCGCGGATGCCCGCGATGGTGGTCCCGGCCGGCGAGGTCACGGCCTCGCGCAGGATCGTCGGGTGGCCCTCCGAGCCGTCGCGCAGCATCGTCGCGGCGCCCACCGCGGCTTGCACGATCAGGTCGGCGGCGGTGGCCCGCGGGATGCCGAGCAGGATGCCCGCGTCGATCATCGCTTCGACCAGGTAGAAGAAGTAGGCGGGCCCGGAACCGGACAGCGCGGTCACCGCGTCCTGCTGGGTCTCGGGGACCCGGACGACCTTGCCGACGCTGCTGAGCAGTTCCTCCACCACGGCCAGGTGCTCGTCGCCCGCGTGCGATCCGGCGGAGATGGCGCTCATCGCCTCGCCGACGACCATCGGGGTGTTCGGCATCACCCGCACCACCGGGGTTCCTTCGGCGAGCCTGCGCTCGTAGAGCTTGGTGGGCAGGCCGGCGCACAGCGAGACCACCAGCGTCGCCGCGTCCAGCAGCGGCGCGACCTGGTCCAGCAGCGGCTCGATGTCCTGCGGCTTCACCGCCACCACGAGCACGTCGGCGCGGCGCACCGCGGTGGCGACGTCCACGTGCTCGATGCCGTACTCCGCGGTCAGCTGCGCGGCCCGTTCCGGGTGGCGCTCGGTGAACATCAGCTCATCCGCGTTCCGCCCCGCCTGCAGGAGCCCCGCCAGCAGCGACTCGCCGATCTTGCCCGCGCCCAGTACGGCAATCGAATTCATGCGGAACAGGGTGCCAGAACGTCCGCGCAGGACCCTCCCCAGGCGCCACCTGCGCGGTTAGTGTGTCGGCAACCACGACATCGATGTTGCGGAGCGCCGAGCGCGCGGACGAGGAGGTCCGATCCCGATGCTGAGCACGATGCACGACGGCCCGCTGTCGATCGCCAGGATCCTCGAGCACGGCAGCCGGGTACACGGTGCTTCGGAGGTGGTGACCTGGACCGGGGACGAGCCGCGCCGCCGCAGCTACGCCGAGGTCGGCAGGCGCGCGGCCCAGCTCGCGCACGGGCTGCGCTCCCTCGGCGTCACCGATGACCAGCGCGTCGCCACGTTCATGTGGAACAACGCCGAGCACCTCGAGGTGTACCTGGCGGCGCCCGCGATGGGCGCGGTGCTGCACACGCTGAACATCCGGTTGTTCCCGGAGCAGGTCAGCTACATCGCCGACCACGCCGAGGACCACGTCGTCGTCGTGGACGCGAGCCTGCTGCCGCTGTTCCAGAAGGTGCTGCCCGCGATGAGCACGGTGCGCCACGTCGTGGTCAGCGGCGGGGACCCGGCGGCGCTGGCGGCCCCGGACGGCGTCCAGGTGCACGGCTACGAGGAGCTGCTGCGCGGCCGCCCGGAGGTCTTCGAGTGGCCGGAGCAGGACGAACGCGCCGCGGCGGCGATGTGCTACACGTCCGGCACCACGGGGAACCCGAAGGGCGTCGTCTACTCGCACCGCTCGATCTGGCTGCACTCGATGCAGGTGTGCATGTCGGACGGGATGGCGCTGGCGCAGGCGGACCGCGGCCTGGCGGTCGTCCCGATGTTCCACGCCATGTCCTGGGGCCTGCCGTACGCGGCGCTGATGTCCGGCGCCTCGCTGATCATGCCGGACCGGTTCCTGCAGGCCGAGCCGCTGGCCGCGATGATCTCCTCGCTGCGCCCGACGATGGCGGCCGCGGTGCCGACGATCTGGCAGGGCCTGCTGCAGCACCTGGAATCGCACCCCAAGGACATCTCCTCGCTGCGCGAGGTCGTGGTGGGCGGCTCGGCCCCCCCGCCCGCGCTGATGCGGACCTTCCAGGAGCGCTACGGCGTCCCGGTGCTGCACGCGTGGGGCATGACCGAGACGTCCCCGCTGGGCAGCGTGGCCCGCCCGCCCGCCTCGGCGGTCGGCGAGTCGCAGTGGCCGTACCGGGAGTCGCAGGGCCGGTTGGCGGCGGCGGTGGAGGCACGGCTGATCGGCGACGACGGCCGGGAGCTGCCGTGGGACGGCACGAGCGTCGGCGAGCTGGAGGTGCGCGGCCCGTGGGTCACGTCCTCGTACCACGGCGGCGAGGACGTGGAGAAGTTCCACGACGGCTGGCTGCGCACCGAGGACGTCGGCACCCTGTCCGCGGACGGTTTCCTGCGGCTCACCGACCGCGCCAAGGACGTCATCAAGTCCGGCGGCGAGTGGATCTCGACGGTCGAGCTGGAGAACCACCTGGTGGCGCACCCGGCGGTGGCCGAGGCGATGGTCGTCGGCGTGCCGGACCCGAAGTGGGACGAGCGCCCGCTCGCGGCCGTGGTGCTGCACGAGGGCGCGTCGGCCGACGCGGCGGAGCTGCGCGCGTTCCTGTCCGACCGGGTCGCGAAGTGGCAGCTTCCGGAGCACTGGACGTTCCTGGCCGAGGCGCCGAAGACCAGCGTCGGCAAGTACGACAAGAAGCGGCTCCGCAAGCAGCACGCCGACGGGGCCCTCGACCTCGAACAGGCCTGACGCGGGCGGGCGGCGGCCCGGGAACCGCCGCCCGCCCGGTCACGAGTCCTCGTCGTCGGCCGCGGAGTCGTCGATCCGCTGTTCCTTGGCGCGTTCCGCGTGGGAGAAGGTGTCCTGCACCTGGTCGAGGTGTTCGCGGACCAGGTGGGACAGGTGCAGGGAGCGGTCGTAGGCCGGGCCCTGCACCGTCGGCTGCGCCGCCGCGCTCCACTGCTCCCGGGCGCCGCACAGCTTGCACACCTGGCCGCCGCCGGAGTGCTCGAAGTCGAGCTGGATGGGGTGGATGCGCACGGACGGCACGGCGGTCTCCCTGGTGTCGGCGGTGATCGGGCCCTCGGCGGCGATCGCGGCCGGAGCCGCCGCCACCCTAACCCCGCGCACCGGCCGAACCGGGCGAGCCGCACCGGCCCGCCCGGGATCGGGAACCGCTACCGCGCGCTCAGCGCCAGCTGCCGGGCCTGGCACACCAGCCGGCCGGTGGAGTCGATGACGAGGGTGTCCTCGTCGAACCACTGCCCGTGCACGGCCTTGGACTCCACGACCAGCCGCAGCCAGCCGTTCGCGGGCCGGGCCCGCAGCAGCGCCGTCAGCTGCACCGTCGGGGACCAGCCGAAGCGGCCCAGGTTGAAGGTGACCGGCATGGTGAGGTCGCCCGCGACGAGCCCGAACAGCAGGTCCGGCTGCCCCTGGTGCGGGCGCGCCCACAACCGCAGCCGCAGCGGCTCCTCGGTGCTGCCGCGGAGGAACCCGGCGCCGCGCGGGTCGAGCCGCATGTCGCAGGCCTTGGCCAGGCCACCCGGCCAGGACGCGTCCGTGCTGCCCAGGTCGATCGCGTCGGCGGGCGGGTTCACCGGCATGTCCGGCAGGTCCGACCAGCTGGGCGGCTCGTCGGGCACCTGGCCGAGGGTGATGGTGGCGTCCACGCACCGCTGCCCGGCCTGCTCCAGCACGGCGCGGACGACGGTGACGGTCCGCCCTGCCTTGAGCAGCTCGGTCCGCAGCAGCACCGGGCCCACCTTCGGCGAGTTCAGGTACTGCGCGCTGACCGACAGCGGTTCCAGCTGCCCGTCACCGACGGCGGCGCGGCTGAGCAGCGCCAGCAGGTAGCCGCCGTGCGGGCGGTCCCCGACGGACCAGTCCGGGTGCAGGTCGGCGACGAAGGTGCCGTCGCCCAGCGGGCGGACGGCGAGGGTGTCGAGGAAGGGGGTGTCGTTCACGCGCGACCCGCGCAGTGCCGGCGTCGCTCCTGAGCGAGCGAGGCGCGAATCGTACTCATGCCATGATCCTACGTTCCCGCCCCGAAGTTGATCATCGGGTGGGGGCCGGGCTCACCCGGCCCGCGGCCGACCCGGCGCCTGCAGGTGCAACCGCGCGAACACCAGCGCCTCCGCCAGCAACGCGGCCCGTTCCTGCTGGTTGCGCGCCTTGCGGCTGTTCACCTCCAGCACCACCGATCCGGCGAAGCCGTCCGCCGCCAGCAGCTCGCAGACCTCCGCGCACGGCTGCGAGCCGTGGCCCGGCACGAGATGTTCGTCACGGGGAGCCCCGGTCCCGTCGGCGAGGTGCACGTGCGCCAGCCGGTCCTGCATCCGCTTGTACAGCTCGATCGCGTCCACGTGCGCCGCGGCCGCGTGCGACAGGTCCAGCGTGTAGCTGCCGTAGCCGACCTCCGTCGGGTCCGGCGACGGCGTGAACGCGGACAGACCGCCGGACTTCCCGCCGCGCAGCCGGTTCAGCCGGTTCGGCGGGCGGATCGGGAACATGTTCTCCACCGCGACCTGGATCCCGCTGGTCTCTTCCAACGAGCCGACGAGCTCCGAGAAGCCCTCCGCGTACCGGCGCTGCCAGCGGAACGGGGGGTGCACCACCACCGTCGACGCACCCAGGTCCGCGGCGGCCACCACGGCCCGGCGCAGCCGCTCCTCCGGCTCCGGCGACCACACCCGCTGGGTGATGAGCAGGCACGGCGAGTGCACCGCCAGGATCGGCACCCCGTGCTCCCGGGACAGCCGGTGCAGCGCGGCGACGTCCTGGCTCACCGCGTCCGCCCACACCATCACCTCGACCCCGTCGAAGCCCAGGTCCGCGGCCATCTCGAACGCGGCCCGGGCCGGCTGGGGCCACACCGATGCGCTGGAGAGCCCGACCGGGATGTCGGGGTGGTGCTCGGTCTCCGCCGTGTTCGGTTGCGGTGTCATGTGCTGCCCCAGCGTCTCGCGCCCCACCGGATCCTCCACGCGGCTCGGGATCCGCGCGGCGAACCCGGTCTCACTGCCCGATCAGCAGCAGTGCGGCGGGCGACACGGTGCAGATCAGGCCGACCAGCACCGCGAGCAGGATCGTCTGCAAGTCGTCGGTGCGCAAGAACTTCCGCGCGATGAACACCAGCGCGCCGGTGATCGCCAGCGCGGCGACCAGCGCCGCGATCGGGATCGCCGTCCACAGCCAGCGGAACGCGAACCACACCGCGCCACCGCACACCAGGCCCGCGCCGCCCTGCAGGGCGAGCACCAGCCACTCCTTGCCGGTGGTCGGCTCCGACTCCTCCTCGTCGTCGTCGGCGTCGGCGCGGTAGTCGTCCGCGTCGAGCCCGGCGGGGAGCGCCTCGTCGTACTCGTCGAACTCGTCGTCGGCGTCGTAGCCGTCCTCGCGGTACCGGGTGGCCTCGGCGTCCTCGGCGTAGTCGTCGTAGTTCGCCGGGGACGCGTAGGCGGTGCCCGAGTCGTAGTCCTCGTAGTCGTCGAAGTCGTACGGGTCGTCGCCGCGCGCCGGGGCGGCGTCCGCGGGCGGGTAGGCGAGCATCGCGGTGCCGTCCGCACCGGCGCTCTTGGCCTCCGCCTCCACCCGCGGCAGCTGCTCGGTGGCGCCTTCCAGCGGCACCGATCGGGTCGGCTGCTCGTGCGGCCCGGCTGCCGGGACCGGCCCCAGCGCGGGCTGCTGCACGGTCATCTCCGCGTCGGACGGTCCCGCATCGGGCGCGTCCGGCGGCGGGGTCGCGCGCGGCCGTGCCCCGGCCGCGGCGAAGCGGCGGGCCCAGAAACCGGAGCCCTGGTCCGGGTCGGCGGTCTGCTCGTCCTCGACGGGCGGTGCCTGCGGTGCCGGAGCGGGTGCCTGCGCGGCAGGAGCCTGCGGAGCGGGGGCCTGCGCGGCGGGCGCCTGCGGGCGCGGCGGGCCGGGCGGCGGCCCTGCCGGGGGCGGCCCGGAGAACTGCTGCGGCGCCGCGGGCGGTGCCGATGGCCCGGCGGGCGGTACCGCGGGCTGCGGCCCGGTGCCCTGCGGCTGCGGAGCGGCCCGGCCGGGCGCCTGCGGTGCGCCGCCCTCGGGCTGGCCGGAACCGGCCTCCTCGGCCTCCTCCGGCTTGATCGCGCGCATCGTGCCGCTGTCCGAGAGCACCCGCTGGATGATCGCCTGCGGGGCGGTCTCGCTCGGGTCCTCGGCTCGCCTGCGTCGCCTGTGCGCGCTGCGCTGCGAGCCGCCGCCGTACTCGGCGAGCAGCTCGGCGACGGTGCGCTGGCTCGGGTGCTCGGACCCGCTGTCCCGACTCATCGATTCCACCGTGCCCCGTAGTGGGCTTGCCGTCCAGTTCCCCGATCCACGTCTGACCCGTTCGCGGAGGCCCGCTCCGCGTCGAACGACCCGAACTCGGCGCGGGTCCGCATCGCAGTGTGGTCCTCTCCGTTGGCGTGGTCCAGCCGCCGGAGGATGACTCCTTCCCGCAGCGCCCACGGGCAGATGTCCAGTTCCGCCACCCCCAGCGCGCGCATCACCGCCTCCGCGACGAGCGCACCGCTGATCAGCTGGTGCGAGCGCGCGCTGCTGACCCCGTCGAGCGTGGCCAGGTCGGCCGCCGACATCCGGGTGATGAACGCCAGCAGCTGCCGCAGCCCCGTCTCGGTGAGGCTGCGCGGCACGCGCGGACCCGCGGAGGCCGGTGCGGCGCCGGTCAGCCGGGCCAGCGAGCGGAACGTCTTCGAGGTGGCGACGGCGCGGTCGGGGCTGCCGCTCTTGCGGAACCGCTTCGCCGTCGCCGCCAGCTGGTCGTCCAGCCAGTCCCGCATCTCCGCCACCTGGCGCTGCGTCGGCGGGTCCTGCGGCAACCGGGTCCGGGTCAGCCGGCCCGCGCCCAGCGGCAGCGACGCCGCCAGGTCGGGCTGCTCGTCGATGCCGATCGCCATCTCCAGCGAGCCGCCGCCGATGTCCAGCAGCAGCAACCGGCCCGCGGACCAGCCGCACCAGCGGCGGGCGGCGAGGAACGTCAGCCGCGCCTCCTGCTCGCCGCTGAGCACGCGCAGCTCCACGCCCGTCTCGTCCCGCACGCGGGCGAGCACCTCGGCGGAGTTGTGGGCTTCGCGGATCGCGGAGGTCGAGAACGCCATCAGGTCCTCGCACCCCGCCTGCTCGGCGGCCTGCTTCACCTGCGCGACGTTGGCGACGAGCTCGTCGGCGTCGGCGTCGGCGAGGCGCCCGTCGGCACCGATCCGCTCCGCCAGCCGCAGCACGGTCTTCTCCGATGTCATCGGGGTCGGATGGGCACCACGGTGCGCGTCCACCACGAGCAGGTGGACGGTGTTGGATCCGACGTCGAGCACCCCTAGGCGCATGACCGACAACGTTACCGGCCGCAACCGCGCCCCCGAGGCGGGTGGGGGCCGGGAATGCGCCCGAACCCGGACGTGCTGGGAGTTCCGCCCGGTTCGCGTCGGCAGCGGCGCGCGGTCACCACGCGCCCGGCCACCCGCACCGGACCGGCGTTCGCGCAGGTGCGGGCGGGCGCCCGGCCGCGGGGGGGGGGGGGGGGCCCCCCCGGGGGGGGGGGGGGGGGGGGGGGGGGGGGGGGGGGCCGGGGGCCGGGGGGGGGGGCGGGCGCG